>JAIWBS010000117.1:0-3283 GCA_048633705.1 Pirellulales bacterium | reverse complement strand
TAATCCCTGCAAGCTGTCAGCTACATCATCCCTGCTAATTTTTAAGGCTTCTTCTATTGTTTTACCTTTTGCCAGATCAGTGATCATGGAAGAAGTGGCAATTGCCGCGGCACAACCAAAAGTTTCAAACTTAATATCAGTAATTATATTATCTTTGACTTTAATGTAGAGTTTCATTAAATCCCCGCAAACTGGGTTGCCTATTTCCCCTACTCCATCTGCTTCTTTTATTTGTCCAATATTATGCGGATTTTGGAAGTGCTCCATTACTTTTTTACTATACATATATTTGTAATCGGTAATCAGTAATTGGTAATTGGAATAACATCTTATTACTAATTACTAATATCTAATCTCCTTATTAACTTATAAACTCAATTAACTTAGTACTTAGTTTTATAGTATACCTTATCTGGTAATCTAACATCAATATAATCTAAATTATCACGGCTGTCACGAAAGTATTCCTGAAGAATCAAACCAGCTTCAGTTATTTGTTCTTCGGCCGATCGAGTGCTGTCGAGATAAACCCGCCAACCAGCCTGGCTCCTAAGCCATAAATCCGGCAGTTCTTCCCCGTTATAATGAAAAGAATCTATCGATTGTTCACCGTTTATCCTTTCCTGCCACTGGCCAAAAACAGCGAAAACAAATGAAACAAACTCCGTTGAAAGAATTTCTTGACCTAAGACAACTTCTTGATTTGCCAGATCATAGATCTTGGGGAAATTGGCATCTAATTCTTCCTCGACTTCGACTCGACTAGCCACATAACCATTTAAGTCGAGGTAATAACGAATATTGTTAGTTACCCAGGTTAAACTGGGAATCCGTTCAATGATATTGATAGTAAGAGTATCCGGGTAATCTTTTTGAATTTCCAATGAAGCGAGAGCCAGTTGATTGCTTAAAGACTGTTGAATATTCTGATGGAGTCGATAAGTATCAGTCAAAATTATATTATCTTGCGGCAGGACAAACCATTTGCGGCTTTTTATAAATTCTTCAGCAATTGGTTTAACTTGGTCTTCCGAAAGATAATGAGTACCGGTAATTTTTAAATTAACAACATGGAAATAGCCGGAAAAAAAGAAAAAATAAATAGTGGCTATCAATAAAATTAAAACATAATATTTTCCTCGGCCGCCCAAAGGACCACGGTATTGCTTCCTTTTAAAAAAGGGGTTTTCCCAGTTAGTTTTTTTGATACCAGGAACTTTTCTTTTAGAAAATTCTAATCTACGTTTTCTTTTTCTCGACCAAGACATTTTTTTAATTTTTATACCATTTAGATTTTTGTTTATAGGAAGATCGAGACATATTTTTGTCATGATGTCTCTCAATTGCCAGCTCAATCAGTTTATCCAAAAGCTTAGGATAAGTTATGCCTGATTTTGCCCAGAGCTCAGGATACATAGAAATTGAAGTAAACCCAGGAATAGTGTTTACTTCCGATAAATAAAGCTTTCTAACAGATTTGTCGTATAAAAAATCTACTCTAGCCATTCCTGCACAATCTACTGATTTAAAGGCCTTAATAGCCAAATTTATAATTTGTTGGTTCAATTTAGCCGGTATTTTAGCCGGCGCCACGGTTTTTGTCTTGCCGTCGACGTATTTCGCATCATAATCATAAAATTCGTTGCAAGACAATATTTCCCCAACTACCGAGGCTCTGGGATCATCGTTGCCCAAGACCGCAATTTCCAATTCACGGTAATTGGCTATCCCCTGCTCCACAATGATCTTTCTGTCATACAAACTAGCTTTGTTAATCTGTTTAATTAAATCTTGTTTGTTTTTTGATTTACTAATGCCGACTGACGAACCTGAATTAGCCGGTTTTACAAAAACCGGATAGTCTAGCTCATTTTGGACTAACTTAATAACTATATTTTTATTCTTTTTCCAGGCCTTTCTCAGAAAATACACATAATTGACTATGGGTAATCCTGCCTCAAAAAATAGTTTCTTCATAACTATCTTATCCATACCAACAGCTGAGGTCAGAACTCCGGCCCCGACGTAGGGCAGGTTTGCTAATTCCAAAAGGCCTTGCAGGGTTCCATCTTCTCCGTAGGTGCCATGGATTATGGGAAAAGCTACATCAATTAGTTGCTTTTGGGGATCGGGCGAAAAATTAATTTCGGGAATTTTATTGATCTGTCCTGCCTTTATTTTTGCAACAGCATCTCGGGAAGAACGCCATTGCCCGGATTTGGAAACTAAAATAGGTATCACCTGATACTTTTTCTGGTCAAGAGCTTTAATGACTGATTGGGCAGAAACAAACGAAACCTCGTGTTCGCCTGATCGACCACCAAAGATTACTCCTACTTTGATTTTTTTCTTTTTAACCATTTTAAAAATATTTCCTCGGAATTAGCGGACTAATCTTAGTTACTATTTCGTAATTTATGGTTTTAGCGATTTTAGCCAAATCATCAGCTGAAATTTCTGCCCTACCTTGTTTACCTAATAACACGATGTCATCATCCCGACTGATTTCTTTGATTGGAGTAACATCAACCATCATCAAATTCATACAGATTCTGCCGATCACTTTACATTTTTTTTCGCGAATGAGCACTTGCCCTTTATTGCCTAACGATCGATCATAGCCTTCACTATATCCGACTGGCAAAACAGCAATCTTGGTTTTCTTTTTGACTTTGTGAGTACATCCATATCCGATGCTGGTGCCGGCTGCCACCTGTTTCAATAGAATCATCTTGGTTTTTAAAGTTAAAGCCGGTTTTAAGTGAAATTTGGGTTGGGTCTTTTTGGCTAATCTTTTGTTTTCAGCCGAGGGCCATAAACCGTACATCCCGATACCAATTCTCACCATATCCATGTGACTTTTTTTGTTGACGACAGCCGCGGCCGAACAAGCGGAATGATAAAGAGGTACCCTGATTTTTTTCTTCAACAATTTCTTTCTTAAACTTTCTAATTTTCCAATCTGTTTATTGGTAAAATTCTGATTATAATTCTCTGAATCGGCAAAATGGGTAAAGATTCCGATGATTTCCACGTTTCTTAACAGCTTAACTTTTTGAACGAACTCAAAAGCGTCTGAAGGTAAAATTCCCAGCCGGGTGGTGCCTGTATCAATTTTGATATGAACGCGGGCAATGGCATTGACGTTTCTGGCAGTTTCGTCGATTAATTCAGCCATAAAGAAATCATAAACCGGCAAATCAATATCATTCTGGACTGCCAAATGGATAATATCCTGGTCAAAATAACTCAAAACTAAAATAGGCAGTTTTATCCCGGTTTT
>JAIWBS010000116.1:0-14806 GCA_048633705.1 Pirellulales bacterium | reverse complement strand
CGCAACGGCTCTGAAAGTAGCGCAAAAAAACGCCTTAAAGCATTTAGTTAAAATCCAATTTAAAAAAGGTAACCTGTTAGAGCCAATTAAAAATCAAAAAATCAATATTATCGTGGCTAACTTACCTTATTTGGATGATAATATGAAAAATCTATTAAAATCTTCAGACAGCAAAGGCTTAAAATATGAACCGCAAATGGCCTTAAAAGGCGGACCGGACGGTTTAAAAATCTATCGGCAATTTTATAAACAGTTGCAGGCACTAAATAATAAACCTCAACTGTTTTTTTTAGAGATTTAATTTTTTTACAAAAAAAGTGGAGCCGTTTCGCTTTCGCGAAACGGCGCCTTTGTTGTGAACTCACTCCGTCCTTAGAGACAGAGAAAATCACTCTGGACCGTCATTCTCCGCTAGCGGAGGCTTGAGCAGGAGGGTCACGTTCTGACGAACATGATGCATACCGGTCTCCGGTATGGAAATATAAGTAGCCCCCTGTACTATAGCGTCAGTGCTGACCACGATCCAGTTGGGAAGAGCCGAAGACAGATGCTGCTCGGCAATCTCGAGAGCCTCATTAGTGATTCCGTCGAAGAAGGGCCGGATCTTCGCCCCCCAAGCAGCTGAGGTAAAGAAGCTCAGTTCTTCTTGTCCAGCAACGTCTTCCGGACCGAAATTGGGGTAACTGCGAACGCCCATCTGGATCGACATTACAACATGCAAATCACCCAGAGCAGCAGCGCTGATACCCGCTTCGGTGAGCCCGTCCAAGCACTCCTGGGGAGCACTCAGAGTCAATTCAACCTTGACCGGCAACCGCATATTCTTCTCCTTCCTGTTTCATCGCCTAACTACACAGTTTCTAACAAGGTCGGTTCCGGTTCAAACTTGACCACTTTCTTGATATCTCTCTCATCCTGAACGAAATAGTCAGTTGGATGAGAAAAGGAAATCAGAGCTTGACCGTAGCGAAGACCCACTTCTTCGGGCCCCAAGAAACCGTGCTTAAGAGCCCAGAGTGAAGGGGCCGGTTCGTTGCCCACCCCGACATTCAGGCAGCTGCCACTGGTTGACTGCCAGCCAACCACCATAAAATGGCCAACTGCCCGCAGGGCTTCAGCCAAATCCTGCTCCCGCAGCAACTCCGGATGGCAGAAGGCTTCATTGAGCATCCAGTTCAGACCACGATGGTGGTTCTTCGTAAACCACATCCCATTCTCGATTGCTTTTATCGTGATCACTTGTTCCAGCCCAAAATCCTCATGGCTAAATCCGGGCTGGAACAGGATGTCAGCCGTAACAATCAGTTTGAACATCCCTCCATGCAGGAAGTGAGGAGAACCGAACTGCTCTTTCAAGAGCTTAAGCAGTTGGATGAAAATCGGTTGTAGTAGTCCACCTCTTTTTCTTCCCATTTCGGTAATTCCAGTGGTAGCTGGGGAAGCATGGGGGTTATCGGCTCGATGTGAATCCAGGTGCCGAATGACGATATTGCAGTATGATAACGGTCCTGAAGGAATGACCGCCATCACCTCTTCTGGTGTCCTGACAATCATGGTTTCACCTCACCTTGGATGTCCATTACTGGACCGTGAGTGGTTACAAACCTTGTAAAAGAACTAATTAACTTAGCTTATTATATGCGTTTTGTCAATAGTATCAAAAATCCGCCCTTTCAGGCGGAATCACGAAATACTAAATCCTAAATACTAAAAACTAATTGTACTCTACCGTTTCGTACCCTATAGGTACAACAGTAATCCAAGTATTACCAACATTAAATTCCACTTCTGTTCCATCAGAATAGTAAAACATTGTCCGATCTGTAGTTCCCTCTTTTTTCCAAGTGCCGATATTATAACCACCGTCAATAAAAACCAGAGCTTCTCCCCCCCCTTCAATTTCTAAAGTGAGGCGGCCTAACTCCCCAAAAGCGACAATCTCCGGGATAATTTGGACAACTACGTTTTTTACCCGAATCGTTTTACCGGTGTTTTTATCTTGGTGTTCGTATCCTCCATTAGAACGAAGGTAATTGTTCTGGGCCGGATCATAATTATATTCCACCGCCCAAGAACCGCCGGACATTGGCAACTTAATATATTTTTCTTCAGTCGGTCTTTCTTCTTCAGCCAGATCTTCCTTGAATGACCAGGGTAAATATTGAGATTCGGAATCAGCTAATCCTTTATCAACCAGCGCTCTATATAAAAGTTCTGAAGAGGTGTATAGATTATGAGGTGCTCCTTTAGAAGAATCCCGCCAGTAATACTGCCAGTCCCCGCCAATTTGGTTGATACTGTTTAATTTCCAGTTGTAAATATTAATCAAGGCTTCCGGACTGCCCCCGCAGTGAGCGTAAAGAGAATCATACTCTGATACCCATTGAGTGTAATAAGGACGAGCTGACCGGACCGGTCCGATTTCGGTTAAACCGTCTTTCTCATACATTACTAAAAAGCGGGTGGCCAAACCTTCGACAAAAGTTTCATAAACAATGGAAGCATTTTGTAATCCCGATTGCGGTCTGGTGCTGGGCAAATTTTCAATCATCACTCCCATCGGATAAGGTACAGTTTCATCTTCAGGGACAATTTGGCCTCTCAGATCCCTTAAAATTTCCTGGGGGTTGACTTCTTCCTGTTCAATATTCCTTAACCAATCAATTCCCGTGGACAAACCGGCCACAGATTTGGCTAAAGTAATCCCCACAAAGGTCCAAGATAAAACACCGCCTACAATTAAAATACCAACTAAGAAAAAAAGTTGGTATCTAAAACTATATTCTACAAAGAAATGCTTTTTGTTTTTATTATTTTTTTTGTTTTTCATTTGTAAAAAATTATTCCAATTTCTAATTACAAATTACTGATTACTGATTACTGATTACTGATTACTGATTATATTCCACTTCTCGATCAGTTGGCACTACTTCTATCCAGGTAGATCCCGCGTTAAATCGAATCTCTTTATCATTCAAATCGTAGAATCTAGTGCGGGATTCTCTTGATTGTTTTTCCCATTTGGCCTCAGTCACTTGACCATCCATAAAAACCAAGGCCTCGCCTTCTCCCACAGTCTCCATTGATAATCTTAATTCATCGGCTAATCTAGTTTCAATATACTGGACCACTACATTCTTGGGAGAAATCTGTTTTTCGGTTAATTCGTCCAAATGAGCTTCTCCGGCCTGGGAGCGTAAATAGACGTTATCGTTTCTATCGTAGACGTATTCAACTTCGTAGCTGTAAGTACTAAAATCAATCTTGATGGTTTTTTCCTCGGTCGGCCTGGTCGATTCTTTGGCTTCATCTTTAAATAGCCAGGAATCATAATCCCCTTCTTCATCGGCACCCTTATCTCTCAAAGCTCTGGCCAAAAGTTCCGAAGAAGTATAAAGATTGTGCGGTCTCGGCCGATTGTCATCTCGCCAGTAATAACCATGATCTCCACCGATTTGATTGATACTCATAATATTATAGGTGCCAATATCGGATAGTGCTTGGGGACTGCCCCCACAATGGGCGTAAATTGCCTCATACTCTGCTGTCCAATCCAGAAAATAAGGACGGGCAGATCGCACTGGCCCGATTTTCTCGATTCGATCACCGGAAGCAAAAATAGCTAAAAACCTGGTAATTCCCCCTTCGGCTAAGGCTTCATAAACCAAGTTAGCGGAGGATAGGCCGGCTTGCGGACGGATAGTGATTAAATTCTCTATTTGAACAGCTACTGGAAAAAAGTTAGCTCGATCAATCGGTATCTTAACCCCATCAATCATTCTTCTTACTTTTGCACTGCTATCTTCTACTGCTTTATTGGAAATAACCACTTCGCCGTCCTTCCGAAAAACGAAATAGCCTAAAACAGCCACACCAATTATCACCAAGATTATTACCACAATCAACACGGCTTTTTTGTTTTTTTTCATACCCCACAAAAAGTTTTTTAATCGATCGGTGAATTTACTCATCTTTTTTCTTTCCTTTTTCTTTTTCTCCTTTTTCTGCCTTGTCCTCTGTTTCATCACCTTCTTTTTCGTCATCTTCTTCTTTGCTTTTTTCCTCAACCTCTACATCTTCAACTTTGGTTTCTATTCCTTCTTCCAGTTCTTTTTGTAATTCTTCCTCGGTCTTCGGGGGCAATACATGAACTACAATTTCTTCAGCCACGTCCATGACCTGAATTTCTTGAGGTAACGACAGATCTTTTATTTTTATCTCGTCTTCAAAGGTTTTCAAAATTGAAACATCGACTGTTATTTCATGGATCAGATGCTGCGGTAAGCACTCTACTTTTACCTCATCAAAGTTCTTGACCATAATTCCACCTTGCTCTTTCTCGGCTGGTGACTCACCTATAAAATTAATAGCAATTTCCGTAGTAATCTTTTCATCCATCCTGACCTGGTGAAAATCAATATGGATAAATTGGCCGGTAACCGGATCCTGCTGAATATCCTGGGCTAATACTTTAACTGGTTTCCCATTATCTACTGTTAAATCGATTAAAGTCGATCCACCTGCTTGTTCATACGCCTTTTGAAAATCCAAATAATCCAACCATAAATTTTTGTTCTTGATCTTATGACCGTAAAGAACGGCTGGTAACTTACCCTGCTTCCGTGAAGAATTAATTTGTTTGCCAGTCTCTTTGCGCAAATTTGATTTTAAAGCGATTGTTTCCATATTTTTTAAAAAATCCCGGGTTCCGGAACCAAATGATTGTATTAATTGTTAAATTGAGGAAATTTCTTCTAAATTCGGTTGTTTATTAAGAAGTTCGTGGATAGCAATTACATCATCAGTGTCTACTACCTTTGAATCTTTAAATTTAAAGACATCTTCAGGAGTCAAATCACAAATTAAACCGACTGAACTAACCCCCAACCCCCCTACTAACACTAAGGCTACTATGGAACTTCCACAGTTTTTACATTTTATGTGTATTAAATGCGCCCCCTCTCTTTCTTCAACAATTTTGGCTGAGACCGACTTATATTGAGTATTGCAAATGGGGCAAGTGGTAATCAAACGCAAACCTTCTATTGGAAAGTCAGATGGCATGGAATTGGAAAACGGTTTAATATACATTTTGGTCTTTTAGCTATAGTATTATAGCACATTATTACCAATCAAGTCAACAGGCGATAAGCCTAAACTCTCGACCTAGAGACCACCGACTGGATAATCCCAATAGTGATTAAACTGACCAACAAAGAACTGCCTCCAGCGCTCAAAAAGGGCAAGGGAATACCAGTAACCGGTATTAAACCTACATTCATTCCAATATTGATAAATATCTGAACGGCCAAAAGCACTAAAGCCGTCAAAACAAAAAATACTGCGAAATTGTCCCGGCCCCGACGAGCGGCTTGCCAAATACGATACAGGAGTATGGTAAAAAAGGCAATTACCAAAAAAGTGCCAACAAAGCCCATTTCTTCAGCTATTACCCCAAAAATAAAATCTGTTTCTTGTTCAGGCAGAAAATTGAGTTGGCTTTGCGGACCCAAACCCAATCCTCTACCCAAAGTCTGGCCCGAACCAACAGCAATAATCGATTGAGTAACATTATACCCCCGACCCAGTGGATCTCGAGAAGGATTAACAAAAGTCAGAATGCGATCCTTTTGGTAATCCTCCAAAACGAAGAACCAAGCCAAACCTCCCACCAAGACCAATATTAGTAAAACGGTAACTAAATGCAACAGTCTGACTTTTACCACTAGCAGCATAATTAACCACAACAGGATAAATATGATGGCATATCCAATCTTGGGTTCCAGGGCAACTAAAATAGCGGTAACAAAAACAAAAGCACCAGAAACCAAAATTGGCTTGATTTGGAAAAAACGACGGGCATGGGTAGCCAAATAACCGCTAAGCCAAAAAACCAGGAATAACTTAACGATTTCTACTGGTTGTAGCGTCTGGCCAAAAAAACCAAACCATCTGGTTGTTCCTCTAATGTTCTGGCCAAATACTAAAACAGCCAACAATAATACTAAGCCGATAATGTATAAAACCACCCGGTAACTATTAAAAAATCTGTAGTCCAGGGAATTAAATAGGAACATCAAAAAAATACCGACCACCGCGAAAGTTGCCTGTCTAGTAAATCGGGTCAAATCCGGTACTTCCTGATTGATCGATATGCTGTATAAAACAGCCAGTCCAAAACAGACTAATAGAATGGTAACCAAATACAGGATCCAATCGGCTTTTCTAAGGTAATAAAAAAATTTATGTAGCATTAATGAATAGGATAATTACAGTTCGATATTATACCTTTTATAATTATCGTCATCAAGAATATTTATTTCCGGTACTATTATAACTTCTGTCACGCCAGAAATCCGATTCAACCATTTAACGTCAATGCTTTTGGTCTGTAAAGTGTCCAGACTATTTACAGTAGTAAAGTTTATACTGATTGGCTTGTCCCGACCCAATAAAACAATCTGAATACCCACTTGCCAAAAACTATAGACAGAGTCATTGGTGATATCGGCCACCACTTGAGAAATTTGATCTCCCGATTCGGCCAAGGATAGAATTTTATGCTGAGTTCCTTCGATAACGAAATCGATTTTCGGCACCTTGTCATGATCTACTACTCTAATATACTCGATATCTTTAAGCTCCACCTCGACAGTTTTATCAACCAAACTACCATAACCCGAATAATCAAATCCTATATAAAAGAAATACTTCTCTTCGTTATTACTCAAATAACCGGTTTGCCACCCTGTTGTTTCCCCTCCTACTTTAAAGCGATATTGGAAACTCTTGACGATCCAACGATTGTTAGGATTCTTTATTTTAGCCAGGAAATCGTACCGATCCAAAGAAGAAGTCACTACCGCTTGATCATGAACCTGAGGAGTTATCGGAGAATTTTTCAAATGGACCGCCTGGAAATCAACAACCGGCTCAGCCATCGAGGCGATCATCCGATTCTGGACCGGCAATCCGGTAAAGTACTTACCGAAATTTATTAGAAAAAAAATAATAATAATAATATCCACCATTATAAATAATACCAAGCCGGTGGTCTGCATTTGCTTGCGGTGATTAAGGAGCCAATAACCGATATTTAGCTGGATTTTACTTACTTGTTTGGGCATTTTCTTTTTATTCTGAGTTCATTTTAGCACAATCTCATTTAGACATAAAGCTGCCTGTCTACCCAAATTGGCACCAGCCATAAATAAGTGATATAATATAGAACACAATACAATTAACAACTAATCTTATGATAAGTACCTCCAAAGACGTTCTCAATATCGTCATCGCTTCCTCTGTCGGGCTTTTTACCCTTTTTGTCTGCTGGATACTCTGGCACGTCATTAGAGCTATGCGTCAGGTCAACAACCTAATTGATAGCATCAAGGCCAAAGTTGACATGATCGATTCAATCCTCAAGTCAATCAAAGAAAAACTGGATCATGCTGCTACCTATCTCCCCCTCTTGGCCAAAGGAGCTACTCAAATAATCGACTATTTAAAAAAACGGCAAACCAAAAAGCCAAAAAAGACCAAATAGTACTCTTGATAGAATAATTTGGAGGAAAATTTGCCTTATTTTTTAGTATCATGGAATTTGTCCATCTTCACACTCACAGCCACTATAGCCTACTAGACGGCTTACCAAAAATCCCAGAACTGCTTGATAAAGCCAAATCTTTTGATATGTCAGCCGTGGCCTTAACCGATCATGGATCTATGTATGGGGTTGTTGAGTTTTACCAGGAAGCGGAAAAACGGGATATAAAACCGATCATTGGCGAAGAAGTTTATATTGCCCCCTCCGGTCGCTTTGAAAAAAATCCCAGAATCGTTAAAGGCCCCCAACATTTGGTTCTACTGGTTCGTAACAAAATCGGCTACCAAAATTTAATCAAGTTAACTTCAGCCGCTCATCTCGAGGGGTTTTATTATAAACCACGCGTTGATTTTGAGTTATTAAAAAAACACCATGAAGGCCTAATCGCCTTAACCGCCTGCCTCCACGGTGAAATCCCCAACCTTATCATCAATGGCCACCCGGATAAAGCAGAAGAACTGGCCAGCCGATACCAAGAACTTTTTGGCAAAGATCACTTTTTTCTGGAAATCCAGCATCATCCAAATTTGCCCAAACAGGAAATGGTAAATGAACAATTAGTCCATCTATCGACAAAATTGAAGATTCCTCTGGTAGCTACTAATGATGTACATTATCTCGACCCGGAAGATGCCGAAGCCCAAGATGTTTTAGTTTGCATCCAAACTAAAAGAAAACTGGAAGAAGAAAACCGAATGACCATGATGGGAGAGGATTACTCTTTCATATCTCAGGATCAGATGAAGGAAAAATTCAGAGACTGGCCCGAGGCTATCAAGAATACAGTTAAAATTGCCGAGATGGTAGATTATCGGATGGAATTCGGCCACACTTTCTTGCCCCATTTTGAAACCCCCGGACAAAAAGACCCAGACAAGTACCTGGAAGAACTGTGTGAATTAGGTGCGGAAAGAAGAGGATTGTCAATCACTAAGGGCATAAAAGAACGTTTAAAATTTGAATTGTCTATCATCATAAAAACCAAATTTTCTCCCTACTTTCTAATTGTCCAAGATTTTGTTAATTGGGCAAAATCTAATGGGATTGTGGTAGGACCGGGCCGAGGCTCGGCCGCCGGCAGTTTGGTATCCTATCTGCTCAATATCACCAATATCGACCCAATAAAGTATGAATTGTTATTTGAACGTTTTCTCAATCCCGAGAGAATATCTATGCCTGATATCGATTTAGACTTTGCTGATATCAGAAGAGACGAAGTTATCCGTTATGTGGAAAGTAAATACGGCCATGACCACGTGGCTCAAATAATCACTTTTGGAACTATGGCTGCCCGAGCTGCAGTCCGGGATGTCGGTAGAGTTCTCAATCTGCCTTATGCCTACTGTGATCAAGTAGCTAAGGCGATCCCCATGTTAATGAATCTACAAACGGCTATTCAAACAATTCCTGAATTAAGAGAGATGTACGAGAGAGATCCTGAGGGCAAGAGACTGTTGGATATAGCTCAAAAAATTGAAGGCTGTGCCCGCCACGCTTCTACCCATGCCTGTGGAGTGGTTATTACCAAAGAGCCGCTCGATCAATACGTACCGGTTCAATATGCCCCTACCCAGGACGAAAAAGTGAAAGTAACCCAGTATTCTCTTCACCCGATTGAGGACCTGGGGATTTTAAAGATGGACTTCTTGGGGCTGAAAAATCTTACTATCATTGAAGACACCATCAATATCATTAAAAAAACCAGAGATCTTGAAATAATTATGGAAAAAATCTCTCTGGATGACCGCAAGACTTTTGAATTACTTAAAAAGGCCAGAACCACCGGAGTCTTTCAACTGGAATCTTCCGGCATGAGGAAATATCTTCGAGATCTGAAACCGACTGAACTGGAAGACATTATCGCCATGGTCGCCCTTTACCGGCCCGGGCCGATGGAATGGATCAAAGACTATATTGATGGTAAACACGGCCGTAAAACCACTACTTATCTTCATCCAACATTGAAACCAATCCTGGAAAAAACTTACGGGGTTGCGATTTACCAAGAACAAATTATGCAAATCGCCAGGGATTTAGCCGGCTTTTCTCTGGGAGAAGCTGATGTCTTGCGTAAGGCCGTTGGTAAAAAAATCCGTAAACTATTGCGTGAACAAAAGCAAAAATTTATTCAAGGCTGTATAAAAAACGGTGTATCAAAGAATGTTGCGGAAAAAGTCTTTAATTTTATTGAGCCTTTTGCCGGCTACGGCTTCAACCGGGCCCACGCCGCCTGCTACGCTAGGATAGCTTACGAAACCGCTTATTTAAAAGCCAATTTCCCGGCTGAATTTATGGCCTCTTTAATGACCGCTGACTACCATGACTCTGACCGCATTGCTATTGAAGTAGAAGAATGCCAAGAAATGGGCAATGAGGTATTACCACCGGACATCAATGAAAGTTTTGCCAATTTTACCGTAGTAAAAGAAACTCTCAGTAAAGGACAACCAACCAGAATCCGTTTCGGCCTAAAAGCGATAAAGGGATTGGGTTCTAATATCGTCGATACCATAATTGCTGAAAGAAAAAAATCAGGTCCCTTTAAAAACATTGAAGATTTTCTCAGTCGAGTTCAAACTAAAGATTTAAATAAAAAATCGTTGGAAAGTTTAATTAAATCCGGTGCGCTGGAACAATTCGGCGAGCGTAACCTGATGTTATACAATATTGAGAAATTTCTGACCTTTTCCAAAACAGCTGATCGTGAAAGTTTCAATGGTCAAACCAATATATTTAAAATGCTCCCCACTCAGGCCGCCCCAAAGCTAAAATTGGACAAGACTGAGCCGGCCCCAAAAAAACAACGACTACTCTGGGAAAAAGAATATGTGGGACTGTATATTTCTGACCATCCTTTAACTGAATATTCTGAATACCTCAGTAAAGTGACCACACCTCTTAATCAAGTCGCAAACTACCAACCCAATGCTCGATTAAAAATTGGAGGGATTATCACTCAAATTAAAAAAATCATGACTCGTTCAAATGAACCAATGCTGTTTGTTAGAGTGGAAGATACCTCGGGTCATCTGGAAATTTTGGTCTTTCCCTCAATTTTGAAAAAGAATGCTACCATCTGGCAAGAAAATAAAGTGATCATGGTTAACGGCAAGATTTCAGACAAAGATGGTGAATATAAAATCTTGTGCGAAACCGCTCAAGAACTGGAATTAGAAAAAATGAAAAACGGCCAGCAAGCAATTCAAGTGACGGTAACTGCCAATACTTCTAAGGATATCTACGAAAAATTAAAAAGCATTTTCCAAGATCATCCCGGATCGTATCCGGCTTATCTTAAAGTTTTTTCACCAACCAAGAGTCGTTTGATCAAAACTGAATTTACAGTCGATTACAATAGAAACATTATCAAGGATATCGAAAATCTGATCGGACCCAGTTCCGTCAATTTGATAGACAAAACCTAAAGATTTTGCTATGCTATAAATTGATTTGATACTTAAATTTTGTCTATGGCTAGAAAAAAAATCGCCAAAGCCAAAACCGAAAAATCATACCAAAAAATCGTCATCGGCTTCATGATCGTTACGGTAGTGGTAGTTGTTTTGATTATCTATTTTTCTTTTTCCAAAACTATTATTTCAGTTACTCCCAACGAAGAAACTATCAATACGGACTTTGTAGTTTCAGTCAGAGAATCTTTGAGCGAAGAAGATTTGGAAAAGCCCAATATTCTGCTGGGCAGCTTTTTGCAAACGGAAAAAGAAGGCTCTTATGTTTACGATAAGATTGAAGTTAATGCCGAGGTTGATGATTATGCCACCGGAGTAATAACCGTCATCAACAACTATTCCAGCAATCAACCCCTGGCTGAGACTACCCGTTTTTTAACCGAAGACGGGCTATTGTTCCGCACTACCGAATTTGTCAATGTACCGGTGGGCGGAACCGCCGATGTTAATGTAATATCAGATGAGAAAGGGCCTCAGTACAATCTTGGCCCAAGCCAGTTTACTATCCCCGGACTCTGGCCCGGATTGCAAGATGATATCTACGGGGAATCCAAGGAAACAATGACCGGCGGACTGAAACAAGCTAAAGCGGTGACTGAAGCCAATATCGCTGAAGCCACCCAACAACTGCAAACTGATTTGCTATCCCAGGCCATGGAAGATTTGCAAACTCAAGTCAAGTCAACAGAATCAATCACTTCCTCCAGCACCTATATCGAAAAAGTCTGGGAAGAAATTGGGGCAGAAGCCGGTGAAGAAGTTGATTCATTCAATACCTCCATGAAATTCAAAATTACTGCCCTGGCTTTTAATCAAGACTCTCTGTTTACTCTGGCTTTGGATAATATCAAGAAAAAAATTCCCTCAGATAAAGGTCTTTACGACTACAGTATTGCCAATTTACAATATTCAGTTGACTCATTAGATTTTGAGGCCAGGACCGCTACTCTAAAAGTCCATTTCTCCGGATCTGTCCAAATTAAAATGTCCTCTTCTATTTTCGACCGCTCTAATATCGTCAATAAAGATAAACAGGAAATTCAAGCTTACTTTGCCAATTTTGATGAAATAAAATCAGTTAAAACCCGCTTCTCCCCTTTCTGGGTGTTTAGAGCTCCGGCCCTGGAAGACCATATTGAAATTCGGTTGGTTGAAGAAGAATAATATGGTAAAAAACAACGAAGAATATTTACACAAACTGCGTCATACTGCTGCCCATGTCATGGCAGCGGCTGTTTTACAATTGTGGCCGGAAGCCAAATTCGGCATCGGCCCCACTATCAAAGACGGTTTTTATTATGATTTTGATTTAGGCCAGACTTTAAAGCCGGAAGATCTTCCCAAAATTGAAAAGAAGATGAAAGAAATCATCAAGGAAGATCTGTCGATGGAGAAGATAAAAGTGGATTCGGACAAAGCGGTCAAGATAAATAAAGAAGCTAAACAGATTTATAAACTGGAATTGATTGACGAGTTGATGAAAGAGAAAAAAGAAATCACTATTTACACCTGCGGTAAATTTCGTGATTTGTGCCAAGGTCCCCATTTGAAGTCAACCGGCCAAATCAAATCTAATGCTTTTAAACTATTATCTATTGCCGGAGCCTACTGGCGGGGTAGTGAGACTCGTCCAATGCTGCAGCGAATTTATGGTACCGCCTGGGAAACCAAAGAAGACTTGGATCATTACCTGAAAATGATCAAGGAGGCAGAAAGCCGTGATCATCGGGTGATCGGAAAAAAACTTGACCTGTTCAGTATCCAAGAATCAGTTGGCAGTGGCTTGATCCATTTCCATCCCAACGGCGGGATGATTCGTTACCAGATTGAAAAGTTCTGGCAGGAAGAACACTTAAAAAGAGGCTATCAGTTTGTTTACTCTCCCCATATCGCCAAGTTAGAAGTCTGGAAACAGTCCGGCCACTGGGAAAAATACCGAGACAGCATGTTTAACCCATTTGAAGTTGATAACGGCCAATATGCTATCAAGCCCAGTAACTGTCCGTTCCATATTAAAATGTATAAAAATAAGAAGTGGAGTTATAAAGAATTACCACTGCGTTGGGGTGAGCTGGGTACCTGTTACCGCTTTGAACCATCCGGAACCCTACACGGTTTAACCAGAGTTCGCGGTTTTACCCAAGATGACGCCCATATTTTTTGTACTGAGGAGCAATTTGAAGCGGAGATTAAAGGAGTGATTAAATTGGCGTACCATATGATGAAAGTTTTTGGACTAAAACCTAAGGCCTTTTTGGCTACCCGTCCCGAGAAATACTTAGGCACTATTAAACAATGGGACCACAACGAAGCCATTTTAGAAAAAATATTAAAGAAACTAAAACTGGAATACGAAATTGATCAGGGTGGTGGGGTTTTTTACGGCCCTAAGATTGATGTCAAGATTTATGACGCTTTAGATAGAGGTTGGCAGGGACCAACTATCCAGCTGGATTTAAACCTGCCGGAGCGTTTTGACGTTAATTATGTCGACAAAGGCGGCAAGAATAAGCAGGTAATCATGATCCACCGCACTGTCCTGGGTTCCATGGAAAGATTTTTGGGTAGTTTGATTGAACATTACGGCGGTAATTTCCCACTCTGGCTCTCTCCTGTTCAGGTCCAGCTAATCCCAGTCGGTTCTGTGCATATAAAACCATCTCAAAAACTAGCCGAAGAGTTCCGGGCCGAAGGCATTAGAGTTAAAGTTGATGAACTTAACGAGACTGTCGGCAATAAAATCAGGAAAGCCATTCAGCAGAAAGTTCCCTACATGCTGGTAATTGGTGATAAAGAAGTTAAGCAAGCCAAACTGGCAGTCCGGGAACGGGGGCAAAAAGAAGTTAAGAATATTGCTAAGAAAACTTTTATTAAGCAACTTAAAGAAGAGATAGAGAAACAGAAAATTAAGTAACGCGTAACGAGTAACGCGAAGATATTTTAATAAATGGATAGAACGGGTCCCTTGACCCGTTTCTTTTTATTTGCTAAGTTTATTGACTAAACCAATCGCTCTTTTCATAGGAGATTACTATGCTGCAGATGATCGCTGTCTTATGTGCGTGTATGGTATACGGTACGGGTTTTGCTTTTACCCTGGCTTGTATCGTCTGGCCCTACTTTCCCTGGAACGAAAAGAACGAAACCGATACTAAGGTCAAGTACAGCAATCTTCGCTGGGTATTTCTAGGTATCGGCATCCCTTATCTGCTGATGGGTGGCATCCTTCTGTTTGCCCTCTTGCAACCCAATCTTTCCTGAGGAGGTGAAATCATGGGACCAACCTTAGTGAGTCTCGGCTTCTTAGCTTCTGCTCTGTTCGTCAGCATCAAATGCTTCGACGTCTTCTTCCAAGACGTCCGCGAGATTGAGGAACGAATCTGGCTATCACCCCTTCAGCTTTAAGGAGGTAACATGTGGTTAAGCACTCTTAGTACGGGAATCCGAATCCTCCTCTTTATTGGAGCGATTGGCGGCTTCTTCACTCTCTGGTTCATCCTGATGGCCAAGGTGAAGAAATTGCATCCCGGAATTTCCGCCTTTCTGACCTTTCTGGTCATCGGCGCCATCGTCACCTGGTTGCATCTAATCCCTGCTCCTTCCTAGCAGGTCAATCTGACCTGCTTTTTCTTTAGGGATAAACCGTTTGACAAGATAAACCCGATAAGATAAAGTCTTAATTGATCCTGCCGCGCAATGGGCCCGGCGAGAACCGAAGTGAAGGCCAGTG
>JAIWBS010000115.1:0-3306 GCA_048633705.1 Pirellulales bacterium | reverse complement strand
AAACCGACTTGGTAACTAATACGGTTTTGGTAAAACGATGGCCACCAGTCACTACCCGATGTCCGACTAATCCTATCTGGTCAATAGGAATATCTTTTAGATCAATTATTTTTCTCAGGGCTTCCTGGTGGTTTTTAATTTTTTTATATTTAACTACTTGCTTTTTACTGCCTTTGTTAAATCCTAAAAAGGAATCATTTAGGCCTATTCGTTCCAAATTACCGGAAATAATTTTTTTTAATTGTTGGGTAAAAAGCGTGAATTTAAGAGAAGAGCTTCCAGCATTCAGTACCAAAATAAGTTTTTTCATATTGCTTTAAGTAATTTTTTTATTCTAGTCGCTTCTTGTTTGACTATCTCGCTGTCATATTCCCCGGAATGGGCTTTTTGGCCTGAGTAACTGGGCTTTTTGGCATCTAAATGGAGGTTAATAATGTTACTGTCATTCAAATAAATATGGAAGCGCGGATAAAACCCACCTGCCAACCTTTTTACAAAACTAGTTTGCCGGCCATTTCTACAACTAAAAGGTGAGTAACCTAGCTTGCGCATCAAAGTAACAGGATTTTGCCTGATCAATCCCAGTTTAATCTTCATCGACGACAACCTCCCCTACTCCATCTTTCACGAGATCAGCTGCGTTGGCTTCGTCGGTATCTAAATGCATCTCCCATTGGTAATCGTCAGACACTCTGACTATAACTTGATGAAAAACCAGCTTTCTTAAACCTTCTACTTTAACAGCTACTGTCTGATTATCCTCCAGCTGATACTTCCTGGCCTGTTCCAATGAACAATGAATATGTCTTTGGGGAACAATCACTCCTTCCGGAATTTCTATTTGTCCTTTTGGACCAACAATGGTCATGCAGGCAGATTCCCCAAGATCACCGGACATCCTGATCGGCGCTTCGATACCCAAACGCCAAGCGTCAGTTTTACTAATTTCCACCTGAGTGGTCTGGCGAATCGGGCCAACTATTCTAACCTCGTCCAGCTGTACCTTTGGTCCTTTTAAAATTACTGTTTCTTGAGCGGCAAATTCTTTAGGTTGCTTTAGGGTGCGGGATTTTTGTAATTGATAACTCTGGCCAAACAAAATGTCAAGATCCTTTTGGGCCAGGTGGACATGGCGGGCTGATATGGCAATTGGAACTTTCATACTATTTTTTCTTAAAATGTTTATTAAACAGTTTTTTGTTCATCAGGCCTTTTTGAGCTCCCACTTTCTGAACTAAATATGAGGTGTTGATAATGCCCAATTTAATCGCTTTTTGAATATCACCTTTAAACAAAATCATACCGGCTAAAAAGCTGGAGCCAAAACAATCACCGGCTCCGGTAGTATCTTTGACTGGTGTATCCAAAATCTCCGAAAAATAAATCTTACTGCCATCATAGGCATAGGCTCCTTTTTTACCTTCGGTTAAAACAATAATATCCGGCCCCCAACCGTATAACTGGTCAATCAAGAATTTGGTGTTGTTCAAAGTTTTCAAGTTCTTTTGTTTTTTTGGTATCTTTGGATCAGACAATATCAGCTCGATTGCCTCATCCTTATTCAAAATCAAGATGTCTGTTTCTTTAATTAACCTAATCAGACCCTTTTTTCCGGATTTTAATTGAGTTTCACCTGGATTCCAGGTAATTTTTATTTTTTTCTTCTTTTTGGCCTCAATAATCTCTCTCATCAATTTGGGCCAATGCAAACCGGATAAAGAAGTTATATAAAACCAATCACTATTGAATTTTTTAATATCGTTCTGGCTGATGTCAATTTGGTCATTGGCCCCCCTGTACAAAAAGCCTACATGATCTCTGCCTTTCCCACTAATTACTAAAAGTGAAAAACCGGTGTTGGCTGATTTTTCCTGCTTAACCAAAGAAGTGTTAACCTTCTTTTTCTGAAGATTGGTTAATACCTGTTTACCTAAATTATCTTTGCCAATATTTACAAAACTGGCTGCCCGTAAACCCAGGCCGACCAAACCAACGGCGGAATTAGTACCCCCTCCGCCCAGAGTGTAATAACACTGTTTAGAAATGATTTTGGCACCGTATTCAAAACCGAGCAGTTTTTGCCTGGTTGGGTCAGAGGGGTTGTCAATAAAAACCCCGTCATCTGTTCTAAAAGTAATATCCTGAGTAGCCCCGCCTATGGTAATCACATCAAATTTTTTCATAAGATTATGCTTAATTATTTTAGATATTTCGATAAATCACGCCCGGTCATCTCCTGATGTTTGTCTAAACCCATCATGGCCAAAATAGTGGGGGCCACGTCAGATAAAACCCCAATTGGAGTAATTTTGCTTAAATCATCAGAGTTATCGGTAGAAGGCGCTTTTCTTTTTAGAGACGGGCTGATAAAAATACAGGGTACCGGATTGGTAGTATGTTCTTTGTGAATCTCCCCGGTTTGTAATTTCAACATTTCCTCGGCATTGCCATGATCAGCTGTCACTATAGCCTGACCGTCTTTGTCTAAAACAACTTTGATCACTTCCCCCAAACAATTATCTACAATATTTACTGCTTTGATCAACGCTTCCAGATTTCCCGTGTGCCCGACCATGTCAGTATTGGCAAAATTGACAACCAGGAAATCAAACTGGCCGGATTTAATTTCTTTGATCAATCGATCTCTGACTTCTATCGCACTCATAGCCGGTTTCTGATCATAGGAAGCTACTGACGGTGAAGGAATCAAACCTCGCTGTTCTCCGGGGAAAGGATCTTCTTTACCGCAATTAAAAAAGAAAGTAACGTGGGCATACTTTTCTGTTTCAGCAATATGGAATTGGGTTTTTGACTGATCGGCCAGCACCCGCCCAATCGGGTTGCTAATCGTTTCTTTAGGAAAAGCCACGATAACCGGCAGATCTTTTTCGTACTCGGTTATAGTTACCATTAACAGATTATTGATTGTACGTGGTCTGGTAAATTTGGCAAAGCCGGGCAAGATTAATGCTTTAGTCAGTTGCCTGGCCCGATCCGCCCGAAAATTAAAGTAGACAATGGCATCGTTATCGTTTATCTTGGCAATAGGCTGGCCATTTTGGGTTATCACGCAAGGCAATAACTCCTCATCGTAAACTTGGCTTTTGTACGAATCCTCAATTGCTTTCATGGCATCATCGGATTGCTTACCTGCCTGGCCCTCGGTTAGGGCCAAATATGCTTTCTTGGTTCGATCCCAGCGATTATCCCGATCCATAGCGTAATAACGGCCACACAGACTGGCAATCTTGCCTAATCCCACTTCTTTCAGATGATCTACTAACTTCTGGATAAAAGTTAAGCCTG
>JAIWBS010000114.1:0-2114 GCA_048633705.1 Pirellulales bacterium | reverse complement strand
CAATAATAAGGAGAGGTGCGCCGAATTGGTAAGGCAGCAGTTTGCTAAACTGTAACGGTCTAAAAAGCCGTGTGCGGGTTCGAGTCCCGCCCTCTCCGCCACACCTTCACTCAAATTTATCTAAATCAAACAAACAAATGTCACAAACAAACCTGTTAGAGTTTATAAAATCAGCCTTGCGAAGAGGCTATTCCGGAGAACAAATCCATCAAGCTCTCCTGGAAAAGGGCTGGAACGAAAAATTGGTAGATGAGTCTATCAGAAATATTAAAGAAACGATCAATCAAGAAAAGACTCAAACACTGGTTGTTCCTACTCCGCCCAAAAAATCCGAGTGGAATATTGAACTAAAAAGCTTATCCGCCTCCCAAATACTGCTTTACTTGGGAGGGTTTATCGTTGTCCTAGCCGCTATTATCTATTTTGGCATCAATTGGTCCCAGTGGGGTACTTTGGGCCGAATTTTCGCTATCCTTTTACCAATGCTTATTTGTTATACAATTGGTGTACCGATGTGGCTGTCCGGCAAGAACAAAAAACAAGCCATGGTATTTATTATGACTGCATCTTTGCTTTTTCCTTTTTTCATGGCTGTCACTTTTAAGGAACTGTCTGTTTTCGCCAAACCTTATAACAACAGCTTCAATTTAACTGTTTCGTCAATCACCTTTGCTCTATATCTGATATCTAGTTTTATTTTCCGATTCCCTGGCTGGTCATTTCTTTATTACGGCAGTGGTACTTTTGTTTATTATTACTTTTTTCAGGTTATTGGAATAACCGAATTCTTCAAGGGACCTACTATGGCTTGGCTAATGTTAGTTTTAGGCACAGTCTATTTATTTTTAAGCATACGTCTCGGCCTGAAAGAAAAAAATAAAGAAAGTGATTATCCCTATATTATTGGCTTCTTTATTATTGTCATGTCGCTAGTCAATTTGTTTACTGAATCATTCAGGAACGATTATGTCGTCTGGCTGCTTCTAATCCTAGGTGTTTTGTATTTTGCCCTGGGTGTCCTGCTGGAAGCCAACTTCAAGAAATTCCATCCAGGCTGTTATCTGATAGGTGCCGGGCTTCTGTTCTTTTCCCTATTGCGGCTGGGGATCGATGGAACGTTGCTAAAAGCATTCAGTACCGGCAACAAGACCAGCCATGATCTTGTCGGCTGGTCATCGGTCATAGTCGGCTTTATC
Organism: Pirellulales bacterium; assembly: GCA_048633705.1. GTDB lineage: Bacteria > Patescibacteriota > Patescibacteriia > JBDRGY01 > JBDRGY01 > JBDRGY01. The sequence goes on along the minus strand of JAIWBS010000114.1, from coordinate 918 downwards.
TACATGCTAATTGCCTGGGTAATGGGTAACTTAAAAAAATACCAATTAAAATCCGCCATGGCCTTCAAAGAGTTTTTTACTCTGATGGGCACTTTCTGGATACTGGGAGCAATCCATTTTTTAGGCCTCAATGGCCACAAACTAATCTACGAAACCTTGCTTCTGCTGACTAGTCTTGGTTTTATTTTTGGCAGCCTTCCCCTGAAAAAAATTCAATATCTCTACATCGGAACTTTGTTTCTGATAATTTACATCTTCTCAATCGGCAGTGAATACTTCCAAAACGATGTAGGTTGGCCGATCACTCTATTTATTGCTGGCCTTCTTTCTATGGGCATAGGAGTTTCTATTGAAAGAGTCAGAAAGAAATTCTTTGCTAAAGGTAAAATCTCAACATGACTAAACCATCCAAAAAAGAACTTATCGAAGACCTTTTGACCCGCAGTATTTTTCGGATTGAAGTCAAAAAAAGCCTACGCCAGAAATTGGAATCGAGCCAGAAATTAAGAATAAAGTTAGGAATCGACCCCACCGCTGTCAATCTTCACCTGGGTCATGCGGTTTTATTACTTAAATTAAAAAAGTTTCAAGAACTAGGACACCAAATAATTTTGATTGTAGGAGATTTTACCGGTCTTGTCGGTGATGCCTCAGATAAAGATGCCGAAAGACCGATGCTAACCAAAGAACAAGTCCAGAAAAATCTGAAAACTTATATCGACCAGTTTAAGAAAATCGTAGATATCAAAAAAACTGAGGTAAAATATAATTCAGAGTGGTTAAGCAAGCTGGATTTCTGGGAATTATCCAAACAAGCTGATGTTTTTTCTTTAAATGAATTTATTTCCCGTACCAATATTAAAGACCGATTAAAAAAGGGCAGCCGCATTTCCGTTCGAGAATTGATCTATCCTTTGA
>JAIWBS010000113.1:0-3110 GCA_048633705.1 Pirellulales bacterium | reverse complement strand
TATCGTGCCCTCATACTCCTGGTTTTGGCACCATGTCCGGACAAAATTCACCGGCCAATACTGCCAAGATTACCAAAGCAGTTAAAGATAAGACTAAACTGCCAGTTTGGGTCAAATTATCACCTAATAGCCCTAATCTAGGCGAAGTGGCTAAAGCGGCTGAATCGGCCGGGGCAGACGCAATCGTCGCAGTCAACACTATGGGCCCAGGAATGGTAATCGATATTAACACAGCAAAGCCGATAATCGGCTTCAAAATCGGGGGAATCTCCGGTCCGGCCTTATTGCCAATAGCTGTTCGCTGTATTTACGATATTTATAAATCGGTAAAAATTCCCATTATCGGAGTAGGTGGAGTCACTTACGGTAAAGACGCTATAGCCATGATGATGGCTGGTGCTACAGCTACTCAAATTGGTTCTGGTATTTACTACCGCGGAATGGATGTATTTAATAAAGTGACAGAAGAAATTGAAAAGTTTATGAAAGAAAAAGACTATAAAACGATTAAAGAGATAATCGGTCAGGCCCATGACTAAACTGGAACAACCAATTACTGTTCCGATCAAGAAAATTGTTGAAGAAAACGCTCTAACCAAAACTTTTTACTTTGACCTTGACCTAAAGGCCAAACCAGGCCAATTTATAATGTTTTGGCTGCCGGGAATTGATTTAAAGCCATTCGGCGTATCTTACCAAAAGGACGGTATATCCGGGGTGACAATCTGTAAAGTCGGTCCGGTTACTGAACAAATCTTTCAGTTAAAAGTTGGAGATATTGTTGGCTTACAGGGGCCATACGGAACCTATTACCAAACTGAGTCAGTTAAGAATCTTTTGCTCCTAGCCGGTGGTTACGGAGCCGCTCCCCTCGCCTTTTTGGCTGATGACAATCAAGATAAAAATATTGATTTCGTAATCGGCGCCCAAACAAAGGACAAGATTTTATTTGAAGAGAGGCTAAAACGAACAGCAGTTACATTGCATCAATGCACTGATGACGGCTCTTGCGGTTTTAAAGGATTCAGTACAGATAAACTAGCGGAAATTATCCCAAAAAAGAAACCTGATCTGATTTGTGCCTGCGGACCAGAACTAATGTTGAACAAGGTGATTGAAATCTGTCAGGAAAAAAACATACCCTGCCAAATCAGCTTAGAACGTTATATTAAATGCGGGTTCGGTCTGTGTGGCCAGTGCGTAGTCGATCCCTTGGGTATCAGAATGTGCCAGGAAGGACCGGTACTTTCAGCTGACCTGGTTAAAAAGATTACTGAATTCGGTCAATATCATCGTGACAGTTCCGGCCAAAAAATTTATTTTAAGCAAAGATGAACTTAAAAAAACTACCTCAATTAATAGATCCTCATGTTCACTTTCGGACACCGGGCCTAGATGACAAAGAGGACTGGGAGACCGGATCACAGGCTGCAGTAGCTGGGGGTATAACTACTGTTTTGGATATGCCCAATGTCATCCCTCATACTGCCTCAGCTGATCTTCTTCAGGCTAAAAAACTAATCATCAACCGCGGTACTATCGTTAATTATGGCTTGCATTTTGCCGCTACCAAAGATAACCTGGATGAAATTGAAAAAGTTAAAAACCAGATCGCTTCAGTAAAAGTTTTTCTCAATCAATCAACCGGTGATCTAAAAATTGATGACGATGCCATTCTTTCAAAAATTTGGCAGACCGCTCCCCTACTAACCGTCCACGCGGAAGACGAGATGATAGAAAAAGCTATCTGGCTAGTTCAAAAAACCAAAACCCCGACTTATTTCTGCCATGTTTACAGCAAACAAGCTGTTGATTATTTAAAAAAGCATAAAGGCAAGTTGCCTATTTTTTTGGAAGTAACACCTCATCATCTTTTATTAACCGAAGCACAAAATAAAGATGGTCTATTAAATGTTAAACCGCCTTTACAGCAAGAAATTGACCAACAGGCTCTCTGGCAAGCGATTAATGATGGACTGATTGACACTATTGGTTCTGATCACGCGCCCCATTTATTAACAGATAAACAAACCGATAATCCACCTTACGGTTTGCCGGGGGTGGAAACCAGTTTACCTTTGATGCTCAATGCGGTAAAACAAGGTAAACTAGATTTAGACAAACTAATAGAATTGGTGTCAATAAACCCGGCCAAGATATTTAACATTCCAATCCGAGAGGATACTTACACTGAAGTTGATCTAGATTTAACTAAAAACGTTAAAAACGAAACGCTGAAAACCAAAGCGGGTTGGTCACCATACAACGGCTGGGAATTAACCGGTTGGCCGATCAGAACCGTTATTAACGGACAAGTAGTAATGGAAAATGGTAAAATAAATTCAGAAGTTAAAGGAAAGGAAATTACTTATGGAAAAATATAAAGAAGAATTTATAGCATTTTTGGCTCAATCCGCTGCTTTACAGTTCGGCCAATTTACTTTAAAAAGCGGTCGGCAGTCACCCTATTTCATTAACACCGGCATGTTTGATAACGGTCAGCAGATTTCCCGATTAGGTCAGTTTTACGCCGAAGCTATCAAGAAAGAATTCGACCAGGATTTTGATGTTATATTTGGTCCTGCTTACAAAGGAATTCCACTTTGCGTGGCAACTGCCAGCGCCTTGTCGCAAAACTATAATATCAATAAGTATTTTACTTTTAATCGCAAAGAGGTTAAAAATCACGGGGATAAAAAACTGTTAGTTGGCCATCCATTGCAATCAGGAGAAAAAATATTGATTATTGATGACGTGATTACTGATGGTGGTGCCTTGATCGAGTCCATGGAAATATTAAATAAAGTTGCGGAACTTCAATATTCCGGGGTAATTTTGTCGGTTAATCGGCAAGAAAAAAATAAAAAAGGAAATAACGCCGTAGCTGAATTTGAAAATAAATTTGATATACCAATTCGCTTCATCGTCACTGTTTCGGAGATTATTGAGTTTCTTCACAACAATGAGCTTGACGGGAAAATATTTATTGATGATGCGACCAGAAAAAATATGGAAGACTATTTATCTCAATATGGGAGTTAATATGCTAACTTATTCTCAAAAAATTGCCAAAACCAAAAATCCTGTTGCCCAGCGACTGTTAAAACTAA
>JAIWBS010000112.1:0-6710 GCA_048633705.1 Pirellulales bacterium | reverse complement strand
GATAAAATAAATGAAGCATTAAGTCGTTTAAAGATTAGCCGACCATATATATTTTTTATTGGTCGATTAGAAAAAAAGAAAAATATTGTAAACCAAATCAAGGCTTTCAATTTACTGAAGGATAAATACCAGCTGCCTCATCAATTTGTACTAGGAGGAAATCCCGGTTTTGGATTCGAAGAAATTAAAAAGGAAATTACTCAATCCAAGTATAAACAGGATATCAAATTAATCGGATATGTTAAGGCAAAAGACCTTCCTGTCTTGTATTCTGGAGCTGACCTTTTTTGGTTTGTTACCAACTATGAAGGTTTTGGTATGCCGATTTTAGAATCGCAGGCTTGTCAAACTCCGATAATCGCTTCTAATGTTTGTTCCATTCCGGAAATCGGGGGTGGGGGAGTAGTCCAAGTTAGACCTGACGATATAGATCAGATTGCCAGAGTAACTGACAAGGTGATAAAAGATAATAACTTTAGAGATAAGCTAATTCAAGCCGGTTTAGCTAATATTCAAAGATTTGATTGGAATAGCTGTGCTCAAAAAACCCTTAAATTACTTCAGCAATAATATACTATTGATTTAAAAACCCTTGTCGTGTAGGGTCATTTATGGTATTATATCTTCACTAATGGTCAATAATACGGCAAATTTAGACTGGCCTATTATAGGAAATAGGCCAATTGTGGAATATTTAAAAAAGACGGTAGTCGATAAGAATGTTTCCCATGCTTATCTATTCACTGGTCTTAGTAGCCTTGGTAAATTAACCTGTGCTCAATTTTTTGCTTCGTCACTGCTTTGCCAGAATTATCATCTGAGAATAAATAAAGACTTTGCCAAATTGCCCTGCCAAAAGTGCGACGACTGCCTACGTGTGGCCAAAAGATCTCACCCGGATGTATTCTTTGTCCAAAAGGATGAGAATAAAAAAGATATCTCAATTGAGCAGATTCAGAGTTTAAGATACAGCTTGAAAATGAGTTCATTCTATAATAGTTACAAATTTGGGATTATCGACCAGGCTGAGTATCTCAATCAATCTTCTAATAACGCCCTTTTGAAAACCTTGGAAGAACCCACTCCTAATACCGTAATAATTTTGATTGCCAGCAGTGTCGCTAATTTACCAAAAACAATAATTTCTCGCTGTCAGGTATTTAATTGGCAACCTGTTTCTTCTAAAGAAATTGAAAAAGGTCTGATAAAACGTGGATTGCCCAGGGAGCAGATCTACACTATCTCTCATTTATCAATGGGAAAACCCGGTTTGGCTCTATCTTACAGTAAAGATCTTGATTCGATGCAAAAGGTTAAAGATAAATTCGAGGGATTTTTGAAGGTAAGAAAGCTGTCTCTAGCGGATAAAATCGGTTTTTATTATCAATTTATCGGTCCTAAAAAAGACTGGCAGGCTACAGTCGATAGTTCTTTAGACTTTATCAACACTTGGCAAATAATTATCAGAGACTTAACACTGGCTAAGATGAATTTATCTACCTATTTGGTTAATCATTTTTTAAGCGGACAGATTGAACCAATTATTAAAAAAATAAACCTAGAATCATTACACCAAGAAAATAAAACAATTCAATTGGTAAAAAAGAGATTAAAAATGAACATTAACCCCAAATTATTGATTGAAAACTTTTTAATTAATTCTCACACACTATGAAATTAGCCAAGAACATTTTACTTATTACCAGTCTGCTAGCTGTCTTTAGCCTAGCTGGTTTGGGTTGTGGTCAGGAAGATGTAACTGGCGGGATTTTTAAATCTACTGACCAGGGAGAAACTTGGAAACAAATGGTATTTGTTCGCCAGGATAATAAGGACGTTATTACAATTGCTGGGTTGAATGTTTACAAAATTGTTCAAGACACTTTAAATCGTGATAGTTTCTTTCTGGCTACTTCCAGTGGAATCTGGCGTAGTGAGAACGGAGCAGAAAGTTGGCAAAAAATCGGCTTAAACGGTGCGGTCAACGACCTGGCAATAGACCCGACAAATTCATTAACTTTAATTGCCAGTCAGGGTCATATCATTTATAAAACCCAGGAAAACTTTGCCAAAATTGATAATATTTACACTGATCCACAGAATAGTCCAATCGTCTCGGTTATTATCGATGCCTATAACCCTCAACGGTATTTTGCTGCGACTAAGAGTGGACAATTAATTATCAGTTTTGATGCAGGTACGACTTGGTCTACCCTGTACAATTTTGGGCGTCAACTGAAAAAGATATACCAAGCACCTTCTGACACCCGAGTTTTGTATGCAGTGACTGACCGTGATTTATACAAATCCCAAGATGCCGGAAAAAATTGGCAAGAATTAACAGACAACTTTAAAGATTTTAACGGGGCCTCTAAAATCAATGATCTCTATATTGATTTTCGCAATCAATCTAACATCTTTATAGCCAGTGATTATGGCATCTTACGTAGTTCTGATGGCGGCTCAAATTGGCAGGCGATAAGCACCTTGGTCCAGTTTGGCAAGATTCCAATAAATCTTATAACCATAAACCCAAATAACCAAAGTCAGATGTATTTTGCCATTTCCCACACTATTCATAAAAGCACAGATGGAGGCAATAGTTGGAAAACCATAGAAACCGTACCTACTGCCAGGCAGATCAAACAAATAATCCTGGACAAGAATAATATCAATACGTTGTATCTAGGAGTAAGTATTTAATATTAATAAAATAAATATGCAAATAGACATTGATAAAGGAAAATTTGAGAAAACTATTGAATTCTTAATTAACGAACTGAACCAAATCAGAACAGGACGCGCCCACCCTTCGTTGGTAGAAAATATTCAGGTTGAGGCTTATAATGCCAAAACACCCTTGATTCAACTAGCTAGTATTTCTGTCCCTGAACCAAGACAAATATTGATCCAACCCTGGGATAAAAGCGTTATCAAGGATATTGAGAGAGCCATTCAGGCTTCCAATCTAGACCTTAATCCAATAATTGATAGTGATAACCTGATTAGGATTAATATCCCTTCTTTAAACGAAGAAAGGCGCCAAAGTTTGATAAAATTAGTAGATCAGAAATTGGAAGAAGCAAAAGTTTCCATTCGGAATGGAAGAGAAGAAATAATCAAAAATTGGCGCAGTCTAGAAAAGGAGGGAGAAATCTCTGAAGATGATTTATTCGCCAATCAGAAAGAAATACAGAAAATAGTTGATCAATACAATGCACAGATAAAAGAAGTAGGAGAAAAGAAAAGCCAAGAAATTTTAACTATTTAAAATCCTATGTTTGTATCAATCATCGCAGTCATTATTGTTTTAAGTGTAGTTATCTTCGTTCACGAATTTGGCCATTTTTTTGCAGCCAAGAAAATCGGAACAAAGGTAGAGGAATTTGGTTTTGGTCTCCCTCCTCGGATTTACGGAATCAAAAAAGGTGATACTACTTATTCGATCAACTGGATCCCTTTTGGCGGCTTTGTAAAAATAAAAGGAGAAACCGCCGATGATAAACAGATTGATCAAGACAGTTTATTGAGCAAAAAAATATGGCAAAGAGCTTTAGTCATGTCAGCTGGCATCGTAATGAATTTAGTATTGGCCGTTGTGTTGATGTCAGTAAGTTTTATGATCGGTGTGCCGGCTGATGTTGATGGAATCGGGCCAAATGCTCAGGTAACTGATGAAAGGATTCAAGTGTTAGCTTTAGAAAAAGAGATGCCTGCTGAGGCTGCTGGCCTGCAAACGGCAGACAAGATCTTATCAATTGATGGACAAAGATTTACCAACATTGAAGAAATAAATAACTATAATAAAGATAAATTTGACCAGGAAATTACTTTAGAAATTGAACGAGATCAAGAGGTAATTAGCACTAATCTTGTTCTGGCAGGAATCACTGATGAGGATGGGACCAAAAGGGCTGTAATGGGGGTTTCTCTGCTCGAGGTCGGGACAGTACGCTATCCAATACTGCAGTCGATCTGGTACGGCATCAAGTATACTTATACCTTCTTGCTCCTGATCGCCGTCTTCCTTTACAACTTAGTAAAAGATTTGATTGCTGGTCAACCGGTTGGTGATGCCGTGACTGGTCCGATAGGAGTGGCTTTTCTGACTTCTAAAGTTGTAAAACTAGGTTTTAGTTATATTATGCAATTTGTGGCTATTATTTCCATCAATCTGGCCGTGTTTAATCTAATTCCGTTCCCGGCTCTAGATGGTTCTAAACTTGTTTTTCTTGGTATAGAAAAGATTCGCCGTAAAAGAGTGAGTTTAAAAGTCGAAAATGGTTTTCATACCGTTGGATTTGTAATGCTAATAATATTGGCAGTTGTAGTAGCTATTAAGGATTGGCAAAGATTTTTTGGTTAAAGTATATGATTCAAAAACAATCAAAATTATTCAGCAAAACCCGCAAAGAAATTTCTAAAGAGGCAAAAACAGCCAGCCACAGGTTTTTATTAAAAGCCGGTTATATAAATCAACTGGCTGCCGGAATATGGAGCCTTCTGCCTTTGGGATTTAGGGTTCATAAAAAAATTGAACAAATTATTCGTGAAGAAATGGAAGCAGTAAATGGTCAAGAGATTTTTCTTCCTTCTTTGCAGCCAAAAGCGCTTTGGCAGGAAACCGGTAGATGGTCAACTATTGATCCACCACTTTTTGTTTTAAAAGATAGACATAAGAAAGAATATGGTTTGGGTTCCACTCACGAAGAAGTAATTACGGATTTGGCCAGAAATATCATTTCTTCTTACAAACAATTACCTTTATCCGTTTTTCAAATCCAAAACAAATTTAGGAACGAGGTCAGGTCTTCCGGCGGTTTATTGAGAGTTCGCGAATTTGTAATGAAAGATCTCTATAGTTTTCACGCCGACCAAAAGGACCTGGACAACTATTACCAATCAGTCCATCAAGCTTACTTGAATATTTTTGAACGATGCGGACTCAAAGCCGTATCTGTTGAAGCAGAGTCCGGCAGTATCGGCGGTAGCTATTGTCACGAGTTTATGGTGGTTGCCGATTCCGGGGAAGACAAAATTCTTTTCTGCCCAAGTTGCGGATTTGCAGCTAATTTTGAAATTGTAAAAAATAAAACCGCCTGCTCTAAATGCCACAAGAAAGCGGAAATCAAGAAAACTATCGAGGCCGGACATATCTTTAAACTGGGAGATAATTATTCTAAGAAAATGAGAGCAAACTACTTGAACAAAGATGGCAAACAAAAAGCTCTCGTTATGGGTTGTTATGGAATAGGTTTGGGAAGATTGATGGCTACCATTATTGAAGCTAGCCACGATCAAGAGGGGATAATTTGGCCCGAGTCGGTCAGCCCATACGCCTGGCATTTGCTTGAATTGTCTTCTGAGAAGCAGGTTAAGAATCAAGTTGATACAATCTTGGAGTATTGCCAAAAGAACAGCATTGATATATTATATGATGACCGTGATTTGAGTCCTGGCCAAAAACTAAAAGACGCGGATTTGATTGGTATATATGGCAGGGTAATAGTAAGTCCACGTACAGTCAAAAACCATGAAGTAGAGTTAAAATACAGATCAGAAAAAACAACTCAACTATTAGCAGTCAATAAATTTCTAGAGCAGATAAAAAAAGATGTTAAATAAAATTCTAGGTAGATTCTCCCAAGATATGGGTATTGATCTAGGTACGGCCAATACCTTGGTTTATGTTAAGGATAAAGGAATCGTAATCAATGAACCTTCGGTAGTAGCCGTTAATACCAAGACAGAACAAATTCTAGCCGTTGGCAACGAGGCTAAGGCAATGGTGGGCAAAACCCCTGCCCATATTGTTGCCACTAAACCATTGGCTGGCGGTGTAGTTTCCGATTTTGAAGTAACAGAAAAAATGTTGAAACATTTTATCGAAAAAGTTCACCGTGAAACTTTTACAGTGATGCCTCGCCCCAGAGTGGTTATTGGTATCCCTTTAGGGGTAACTGAGGTAGAACGCAAAGCTGTAGAAGATGCTACGCTTTCAGCAGGAGCCCGTCAGGTTTTTTTAATCGAAGAACCGATGGCAGCAGCCATTGGCGCAAGATTACCAATCCAGGAAGCTTCTGGCAACATTATGGTTGATATCGGCGGCGGTACTACCGAAATTGCCGTTATTTCTTTAGGCGGTGTCGTCACCTCCCGTTCTCTAAGAGCAGCCGGTAACGATATGGACAACGATATCGTTCAATATGTAAGAGAGAATTTTAATTTGCTTTTAGGAGAAAGTTCGGCAGAACAAGCAAAAATAAAAATAGGTGAGGCGGTAAAATTAAGCGAAGAACCGGCCACTACTAAAGTTAGAGGCAGGGATTTGATCACCGGTTTGCCCAAAGAAATTACCTTAAATTCGGATCAGATAAGAGAAGCTCTCTCGCATTCTTTACGTGGATTAGTCGATGCAATCAAAGCAACAATTGAGCATACCCCTCCCGAATTAGTTGCTGATATCTATGAGCGGGGGATAGTCTTATCCGGTGGTAGTGCTCTGCTTAGAGGTATTGATAAGTTGATAAGCCACGCTACTCACGCCCCTGTCCATATTGTTGATGACCCGCTTACCGCCGTGGTCAGAGGAACCGGTCTGATTTTGGAAGATATTGAATCCTTAAAAGACATGTTCCTGGCTTCGACCCACGAAAGTTAATATGAAAAAGTTTTTCAAATCCAAAGTAGGTTTTTTCATTAGCATGATA
>JAIWBS010000111.1:0-4091 GCA_048633705.1 Pirellulales bacterium | reverse complement strand
ATCAGAAATTACCGGCTCCGTTGCTTTTACCTCCTTTGATAAATAAAAAATTGTGCCAACAAGACACAATGTTACTGCGCTAAAAATAGCGATTTTGGTCCATTTGTTCATTGGTTTCCACTTAATTATTATAGGTCTATTATAACAAAACTAGAGCTAAAAAAACAAGCTAAGCTTGTTTTTTGATTGGAGCGGGCGAGCAGAATCGAACTGCCGTCTTCAGGTTGGAAACCTGACATAATAGCCACTATACTACGCCCGCCTATTTAAAAAATGGAGCGGATGAGCGGAATCGAACCGCCATCTCATCCTTGGCAAGGATGAATAATAACCATTATACGACATCCGCAGATTGTTTTCATTGAGAGGATGGAGGCCACGGGCGGAATCGAACCGCCGAATAGAGGTTTTGCAGACCCCTGCCTTACCACTTGGCTACGTGGCCGAATTGTTACTTGAAGCTAGTTTCTTTTTCAATTTACCACCCCAAGGGGTACATTTCAATTTCCATTCATTCTTGCGAGCATCCGACAAAGTGTTAAATGTTTTGCTCCAAACTAGCTCTAAAGGTCTGCGACTTTTGGTGCTTTTAACTTTTCCGGAATTGTGATCGAGCAATCTTTTTTCTAAGTTATTTGTGGTTCCAACGTATAGTTTATTATCCTTGAGGCTTTTTAGTATGTACAGGTAATACATACATTTATGTTACTTGTAAGACCCTGTCATTAGTATGACACAACTTGGCTATCCCTAGGTCGCCATAGGCGACCGGGATCCCGGTCCCGCTTCGCGGGACCTAGGGACGTGGCCAGTATACAATATTCTAACAGAATTTTTTGAAAAGACAAGTCTTAATGATCTTTAGTTATTGTATAAATCAAAGTTATACTACCGACCCAAATGGGAGCTAAAACCGGAAGGATTACATTAATAGAGATATTAAATAGATTTAACATAAAGCCGACAAAGGCGGCAGTTATAGTTCCGGTCAAAACAGCCCAAAAGATTTTACCGCCCCTTGGTCGATGAGGAGGCAATTTGGGATGTTCGTGAGGTAATTTTGGTGGCTCACCAGGTAATTTTGGTGGAGGTGGGGCTTTTCTAGGCATTTAGATTTTTTTTAAGATTAAAGGAATTTTTTTAAAATCTTTTATTATAGTATCACGAAGACTGCCGTGATACAAAGCAGCTGCTGGATGATACAGGGGGAGGTAAACTTGATCGTGGCGGCGAAACGGTTGACCATGATCTTGGGAAATTTTTAAGGTGCTGGGTAAAAATTGATACATCGAATGACGGCCCAGCAAAACAATTAATTTTGGTTTTATGACATTGATCTGTTTTTGTAAATAAGGAAAACAGGTGCTAATTTCTTCGGGCAGAGGGTCACGATTTTGGGGTGGACGGCATTTAATAATATTGCCAATAAAGACGTCGGACCTGCTTAAATTAATAATGCCTAACAATTCGTCCAGAAATTTACCGGCTGACCCAACAAAAGGCAAACCCTGCTTATCTTCCTCTTTGCCCGGACCTTCTCCGATAAACATAATTTCTGATTGGGAATTACCATCACCAGGTACAGTTTTTATCCGACCCTGGTGCAGGGGGCATTTATCGCAAGTTGAAATCTCTTGGGCAATTTTTTCCAAATTATCCATGATTATTAAAATACTGTTTAACTTGTTTGATATCTTTTTTTATCTGTTTGATTAATTCTGTTTGAGTAGCAAATTTTCTGGTTGGCCGGAGTTTCTTAATAGTTTCAATGGTTATCTTTTTTCCGTAACATTTATCAATTTTACCCAGACAAAAAAACTCAATTTTGGGATATTTTCTGAAATGTTTAGTAGGAGCACCGACTACCAGAATTCCCTGACGTAATTTATTGGCAAGTTTGGCTTGGGCAACATAGACAAATTTGGGAATTTTCCGGCGGATATTGATATTAGCGGTAGGAAACCCTTTTTTGGTGGAGACGCCTAGCCCCTTAACCACTTTGCCGGAAATTATCATATCTTCTTCAAATATTTTAGCAGCTGATTATGAATGTGACCGTTAGAGCAAACGATATCTTTTGATTTAGTATTCCATTTCTCGCCTTTGAAGTCAGTCACTTTGCCTCCGGCTTCTTCAACCATTAAGGCGCCGGCTGCTACGTCATATAGATTAGCTCCAGGTGTCATAATGTCCTCTGTTGAGCCAAAGGCAACCATTCCACATTCCAGAACGCCAGAGCCCAATTGGCGCATGTCGGCACAGCGCAATTTGAATGACCCATATACTTTTATTGATCGCCGTATATCTTTTACAGTATTACCATGGCAAAAAGTCAGAAACGATTCAGATAATTTCTTTTTGGAAGAAACTTTCATTTTTTTACCGTTACGGTAAGCCCCTTTGTTTTTCTCGACCAGATAAAAATGATTCATTAAAGGGGCATTTGCAACCCCTAGAATCACCTTACCCTTGTGGAGCAAAGCAATAGAAGTAGCAAAAAAAGGATTCTGCATCAGAAAATTGGTAGAACCATCTAGAGGATCTATCACCCACTGGTAGTCAGATTTTTTTCTGATATGACCGATTTCTTCAGAATAAATAGAATGCTCCGGAAATTTCTGCCGGATAATTTTTAAGATTATCTTTTCAGCTTCAATGTCTGCCCGACTAACTACTTGACTGGCACTTTTTACGGAAATTTCCGATCGCTTAATTTTGGCGAAGTTTTTAGCTAAATAATCACCGGCGGATTTAGCTGCCTTGATCGCAGTTTTTTTCATATGATTTTTTTAGTCCGATAACTAATGGTGGAATTAGTAGCAATTGGATCAATAAACCAGGCCAACCCAAGATACCAGCAGACCAGATTTTGTCGAATGACCTTAATAATCCCCCAGTAGTTATTAGCAATCCAATAGACCAGATCAGGCGCCCACCGATTAAGGCGATTAATAACGAAGCAAAAATATTTATCCGTAATTTTTCTCGTAACAAGCCGGCGATTAAACCATAAGCTCCGATTTCCAGAGTCATCAGAGGCAACATCAAGACCGGTGGCATCCCGGAAAAAACAAATGACATAAATGGACTAACTAACCCGACAATTAAGCCCGCTTGCCAACCTAGCAACAAACCAGCAGTTAAAGCCATAAAATGCAGAGGCAAGAACATAGGGCCGGCTAGATGAAATTGATGGGCTAAGTAAGGTAAAGCAATATCCAGAGCAATAAATAGAATTGAAAACAACACTAATTTAACTGGTTGTAATTTAATGATTGGTAATGTCAAACTTTTCACTTTTTCCATATTATTTCCTCCAGTTTTAAATTATAAATTTGGTTAGTTGAAGTTAATTCCTGTTTTAATTTTACCACAAATTTCTGTTTAGCTGTTTTAAAAATAATTCTGGGCAAACCTGATTTATTATTAATTTTGATATTTCTCTTGCCATAAGTACAACCAGTAGCTATTTGCAAACCGTCGACCAAACAAGTGTGGGGAGTTTTGGCTGGACCGTAGTATTCAGTCTTTAATTTTTTATGACTGGCTTTTAATTTTGTTACTGCCAGGCGGCCAATTTTATAGCCCAATAAAACATAAGGGCCGAGATGGCCGTGGAAGTTTTTTAATTTTTGCAGTTCTTGTTTACTAAATTTCAAATTAGAATTTCTTAGCTTTTTTTATCAGTTTTTTTAGTACATTATAAACGTCCTCCAGTTCTTCTTTGCAAATGTCCAGAGAGAGAATATCGTGTTTTTCATCTAATTTTGCTTCAGCCTTGGCTAGGGCGTCTTTTGGATCAGCATCTCGGCCACCCAATATAGTTAAATAAGTAAAAAATCCTTTAGGGTGGATAAATTTATAACAGTCAGCATTGGCGCAGATTTCCGCCTCCAGGCACTCAAAAGGAACCTTTTTGTGGTGAGCAGCCACACAGTTAATAACTTTCTTTTTCTCTTCTTGGCTGATGTCATATTTATCCAGAAACTCTTCGGCGGCTTTTACACTCATTTCTACATGTTCTGCTGGTCGTCCCTCTTTCGAGGCCTGGGGGAGTTTAATGTCCATGAATAATAATCCGAGATGAACGA
>JAIWBS010000110.1:0-2395 GCA_048633705.1 Pirellulales bacterium | reverse complement strand
CAGCAACACTCCGATAATACCTAACTTTTGTTCTAGTCTAATCTCCCGCCAGACATCCGGATCATTTACTTTATGCTCTTTTAATATCCGCCAGTGAACTCGAAGCACAATAACAGCAATAATTATTGTACCAATCGCTTCTAAACCGATAGCCATGATTTCCATAAATTATCAATTTTTAATTATTTTATATTCTTTGTTTTTGAAAATTGTACAAACAGTGAATAACCTGGTTCTTTTTGTTCAAAGAATAAAAGACCTCTTGTCCTTTTTTCATCTTCACAACTGAACCGAATTTTTCCAGCTTGCTTAATTGATGGGAGACAGCCGAAACTGTCATTTGCAATATTTCGGCAATTTCGGAAACGCATAACTGTTTGTGCTGTTCTATGGCGATTAATACTTTGATTCTGGTGGGATCAGACATGATAGAACAACAATGGCTTTGTTTATCGATCATTTCGGTCATCTGTTTAATCATCTTCTGGGCATTTTCCTGTTGGATTTTAGTTAAAGTCATATATTTGAATAATTGCTCAACTATTTAAATAATAAAAATCCCCTCAGTTTTTGTCAACCTCGTCCCGCAGATATGGGACGAGGCTAAAGGGGTATTATCCAATTAGAAATTTTTAAGCTATGCCTAATCTTTCTTTGACCTTGTGCACTACATCCTGCAATCTTAATTCAGTCTTGACCAAATAATCCACTACCTGGCCGGTTTCCATAAATTGTTCTTTTTTTTGCGGATCACTGATATTAGATAAAACTATTACCAACACTTTCTTACCCCAGCTATCTTCTCTTAGCTTCTCCAGCATCTGCCAGCCGTGCATTTTGGGCATAATAATATCCAATAAAATAAGATCTGGGGATTCTTTTAAGGCTACTTTAAGCCCTCCTTCACCATCTTGGGCTTTTAAGACCTGAAATCCCTCTTTCTCGAATGTTTCAGCCAAAGCATTTAACAAAGGAAGATCATCTTCGACTATTAGAATTCGTTTGGTAACTGCCATATTTTTTATGATTATTGGTTGTCTAATTTTTCTCTAACCTTATCAACTACATCTCCCAGCTTCCAATCTCCTTTGATTAAGTAATCCTTAACTCCCAATTTCATGGCTGTGGCTACTTTATTATCTTCAGACATATTGGTCATCAGAATGACCTGGGCAGTTTTTCCCCATTCATCTGCCCGCAATTTTTCCAAGACCTCCATACCTTGCATTTTGGGCATAATAATGTCTAGCAGTATTAAATCTGGTTTCTCTTTTAAAGCTATTTTTAAACCTTCTTGGCCGTCTTTGGCTTCAATTACCTGAAAACCTTCCCTGGTCAGCTTATCGTTAACTGCCTGACGCAGAGCTGAGTCGTCTTCCACTAATAGTATTTTTTTATCTGAATCTGCCATTTGCTTTATTTATTATACAGGAATTCTTTAATATCGTTAATAATCTCATCCAAACGGTATTCAGCTTTAGTATAATACTTATCCACTCCCAATGCCAGGTAAGTTTTAACTTTGTCAGAGGAAGCTGTATTGGAAATTACAAAAATGGGAATTTTTTTCCATTCCGGGTGCTTTCTAACCTCATTAAGAAAATCCAATCCGTCTTCCTGTCCAAACAAATAATGATCCAACCAAATCATATCACAATTTTCTTTTTCCAATACTTCAATCCCTTCCTTTTTTGTTCTAGCCGTTATTACCTCCAAACCATTTATCTTCAGCTTTTCGGCTATAGCTGCCTGCAAGGCTTTGTCATCCTCGATGACCAAGACGGTCATTTTTATATCATTCAAATCCATCATACTTATATTAATAATCAATTATGACAACTATGTCAATTGCTTTGCTCCCTTTTTTTTCTCCATACCCTTGAGCGGTAAATGGACAAAGAAAGTGGCTCCTTTATTTTCCTCTGATTTAAACCATATTTTTCCTCCGCTGTTCTCCACTATCGACTTGATAATGTACAGTCCCAAACCAGTTCCTTCTGTGTCTTGCTGCATGACATTATCTGCCCGAAACAACTTAGAAAAAATCCTTGACTGTTGGTGTTTAGGTATGCCATAGCCGGTATCAGCCACTTTGATCAAGACGTTTGGATCCTCTTTTTTGATGGTGATGTTTATTTTCCCGTTTTCCGGCGTATATTTAACGGCATTAGAAAGAAGATTCTGGAAAACCATCCTGATTAATTTGACATCAATATTGACCTTAGGCAGCTTTTCGTCATAATTTTTGGTGAACTCGATTTTTTTCTGTTCAATCCGATGGATCAATTCTTTAATTACACTGTCGGATAACTCAAGTAAATCAGTTGGTTCCGGCTCAATCATGAAAGTACCCAATTCAATCCGGGAAACATTAAGTAATGAATTGACCAGATCG
>JAIWBS010000109.1:0-2373 GCA_048633705.1 Pirellulales bacterium | reverse complement strand
TGGCACCGGTCAAAGATTTAACAGGGGGTTTTAAATGTTTCAATAAAAAGGTATTGGAATCCTTGGATCTAGATAATGTGGAATCTTTGGGTTACAATTTTCAGATTGAACTGACCTACAAAACATTAAAAAAGGGTTTTACCGTCAAAGAAGTTCCTATCGTCTTTACCGAAAGAAAAGGCGGCCAATCCAAATTTAACTATGGGATTGTTTTGGAAAGTTTTATTAAGGTAATTCAATTAAGGTTTAAGAAATAAGAATATTGTCCGTAGGCGAAGTGGCGCCACTTCGCCTACGGACTTTTTTATTGTCCAAAATGTCTTAAAATGATAAAATTCATTTATGATTAATGCCAAAGTTCGCCAAAAATTACCGGAAATTTTAAAATACCTGATCATTGTTGTCTTTATTATTATTTTTTCCTACTTATCATTTGCCCGGCACGATTCTTTAAAATCATACATGAATGATTTGGGGGCGATTGAACAGGTTATTTGGAACACTCTGAACGGTAATTTTTTTGAAGGCTCTTCGGTCATGTTGGCCGAAAGCGTCGATTACAATTATTTAGGGGCTCATTTTGGCATAATCCTTGTCTTAATAGCTCCCTTTTATTGGCTGTTTTCTTCACCCAAAACTTTACTTTTTATTCAGGTGTTCTTAGTCGGCCTGGCCGGACTGCCTCTTTACTGGTTGGCCAAGGAAAAGTTAAAAAGCAGTTGGGCGGGAATTGTTTTTCTGATTAGTTATTTATCCTATCCGGCTATCCAGAATGCCCTACTCTATGATTTTCATGAAGTTGTTTTAGCGGCGCCTTTTATTATCTTTGCCTTATATTTCTTAGAAAAGAACAAGAAGGCACCTTTTATAGTATTTTTGATTTTGGCTTGTTTGTGCCAGGAACACATCGCTTTGATTTTTTTCATGGTTGGTCTGTATATTATTTTTGTCAAAAAGCAAAAACGGTTTGGTCTGATAATCGCAGTATCCACTATAATTTGGTTTTTGCTTTTGCTGGGAGTAATCATGCCGGCCATGTCCAAAAGCGGAGAGCCCGAGTTAATCAAATCAGAAACCGAGTATTACCCCTCACGTTATGCTTGGTTGGGGGGTAGCTTTACGGAAGTTGTAAAATATATTTTCACTCACCCCGGCGAGATACTAATCTACATTTTTCAATTCGAAAAAATCAGATATCTTTTTTACTTGCTAATGCCAGTTTTTAGCCTGGCTGTTTTTTCACCGATGGCTTTGGTTGCCCTGCCGATAATCGGGATAAACCTTTTAAGCAGTATCAACATGCCTTATAATTTATATTTTTACCATTCAGCCATTATTGCCCCAATGATTATGGTGGCAGCCATTTTTGCTTTGAAAAAGCATTTTATTGACAGTAAATATTTGCATTACTTTTTGGTTGCTATCTTGATATCCAGTTTGACAATAAATTATATTTTTTCTTTGACTCCCTGGACAGTCAAATACAGCCTGGAGGACTTTAGACCGACAGCCCATGCCAAGAAGATAAATGAGGTTAAAGAATTAATCCCTGATGACGCCTCACTGTCTGTCCAACACAATTTGGGTTCCCATTTTACTCAGCGTCGGAATATTTTTCGCTTTCCCTTGGCTTACAACCAAGCCGAATATGTTTTACTGGACTTTACCGATCCTTATTACAATAACCCTGACCAAATATTTCATTTGGATTATGCCCTACAGATGCCCAGGAATATTTGGATAGATTTGACGGCAGAGCTTATTAATAGTTCTGAGTACGGAGTGGTTTTGTCAGAAGACGGCTATTTATTATTCCAAAAAGGAGCAGACAAGGATTTAAATGACCAGGCGCTCAAAGACATCGTGGAAATTATTGCCACAGGAGATCGTTTATGAAACCTAAATCTTTTGATGAGAAGTACAACGAGCAGGTCAAGGACTATTACCGGAAGATAGAGGATTATGATTGGGTAGATGTAACCGACAACTGGAGGGGCCCTGAATCCCTCATTCACAAAAATAGAGAGTGGGTAGTGAAAAAACTAATCAAGAAATACGGCCGAGAGAAATTTCTGGATGTAGGCTGTGGAGCTGGGTTGATTTTACGCCATCTGCCAAGAGGCTCTCATGCTATCGATATCAATCCACGAAACATAGTTAGGGTTAAAAAATATGTTCCTGAAGCTAAAGTGATTCTGGGGGATGCCGAAGATTTGCCGTATCAAGATAAGCAATTCGATACGGTAATTTGTACAGAGACCTTGGAACATCTGGTCAGATCGGACAAAGCTTTGTCCGAGATTAAAAGAGTTTTGAGATCTGGAGGTATTTTGATTGGTTCAGTTCCCCGTCGGGCCCTGATCTGGCGCTTTC
>JAIWBS010000108.1:0-3959 GCA_048633705.1 Pirellulales bacterium | reverse complement strand
GGTTCTCACCAAAACATTTTCCTCGACAAAAAATCTAAAATTATTCCAGGGAGATGTTCTAAAGCTACATAGTCAATTAACCGAAGATTTACCCAGTGGTTACCAAGTGGTATCCAATTTACCGTTTCAGATTACCTCGCATTTTTTGCGCCTGTTTTTAGAAGGTAGTAATAAACCGAAACAGATGACCTTGATCGTTCAGCAAGAATTAGGAGAGAGGATTTGCGCCTGCCCTGGGAAAATGAGTTTGATTTCAGTGGCTGTTCAGTTTTTTGGTCGACCCGAAATAATCAGAGAGATAAATCAGAAAAATTTTTGGCCCAGTCCCAAAGTGAACACCGTGATTTTGAAAATTTCCCAAATCGATCAAGGTTATAGTCACCAGATTAGTCAAAATGAGATAAAAAAGTTCTTTCGCTTAGTCCGAATTGGTTTTTCTGCTCGGCGCAAGCAGTTGCAGAATAATCTAGCTGCAGGTTTAGGTCAAGATAAGGTAAAAGTTCAGGAAAAAATGGCCAAAATCGGTCTGGATAGCGCAATAAGACCCCAGAAATTATCAGTTAGCCAATGGATTGCCTTGGCTAAAGTTATTTAGACAAATTTGTTTGACCAAATCGCTAATATATGATATAATGGAAGCTGAAATAACTTGCAAAAATGGTCAAAAAAGACGAGAAACAAGTCTCGGACGATTTTCCTATAAATTTGGATGATTTCAGTGAGGAAATTGACTCTGACCTTGATGAAGTAAACACTCTGCGGACCAGGAAGGTAAAGAATAAACCAGTCTGGTTGTTTACTTTAATAGTAGTAGTCGGTTTAATGGTGTTCTTTTTAGCATATTATGATGTGATCGGACGAATTTATTTTCCTTTTTTCGACCAGGCAACCTATGAAGAAGAATTACCCAACCAGGAAGCAGCCTATTTATTTATTGAACTGCAGACTCGAGATACAGACGAGGACACTTTGTCTGATTACGAAGAGCTGTATCTTTATGGCACTTCCCCCTATCTGGCGGATTCTGATTCGGACGGTGTTAGCGATGCTGTTGAGATCAGTCAAGAAACAGATCCCAATTGTCCCAAGGGTCAAATCTGCGGACGAGTGGAAACAAACACCAATAGCTCAGTGGCAAATACCAACCAAGCAATTATTGAGGGAGACATTTCCGCTGACCAATTAAGAGAGGCCTTAAAACAAAGCGGAGCTTCTGCCTCGGTGGTTGACAATCTGGATGATGCAACATTACAGCAAGCCTACACCGAATTATTAACTTCGGAACAACCCGATTTGGCTAATTTGAACACCGCCAATACCAATGCCGGTTTAGATCCTATTACCTTATCCAATTTGGAGAATATGTCAGCGGCCGAGATTCGTTTGTTTCTGGAATTAGGAGGAGCTGATTCCGCTGCCTTGGCTGACATTGATGACGCGACAATCGTAAACATTTTTCGAAACTCATTACAAGAATTAATGTAAATATGAAAATTATCTTCACAGCCATTTCAGTGGCGTTGATCCAAGAAACGAACCAGACTCCCGCCAAAGGCGGATAAAAAAGTCCGTTAGAAGTCTATTTAACTAACCCGACTAAAGTCGGTATGAAATAATGCTAATTAGCACAAACAATTAATCTAAATATTTTATGGATTCAAGACTTGGTCTGAAAACCAAAACAAAAAGGGTATTAGCTCGAGTTGTTTTGGTCTCGGTGGCAACGGTGATTATTGGAACTGCCATTGTTCTTCCTCAACCAACCAAAGCTCTATTTGGGATGGGCGATCTGACATTTACTACAATTATTGCCAATCCTTTTCAGACGATCAAGGATGCAATTGTGGAAGCTATTGATGTGGCTGGTACCACGATGTATAAAAATGCTTTGCGGACTTTTGCTTCCAAGATTGCCTACGACACTGCAATCTGGGTCGCCAGTGGAGGCAAAGGCCAACAACCGATGTTTATAACTGATCCGGGAGATTATTTGCTAGATGCTTTTGATGCCGCGGCCGGTGACTATTTAGATCAATTATCAACCGTGGCTTGGGGCAGGAGTCTTTGTGATATTAAGCCTAGATTGAAGTTTGATATTTATGAATTAATGAAAATCCAGCTCAACTACGCAGAGCCCAGACAGGCTCGCTGTACCGCCTCTCAGATTCGCGATAATTGGGACATCGAAGGAAATTGGCAGCGACTCAGTCAAGATTGGACGGATCTTCAGGGCAAGAATTGGCAAGAACTTTTTTCTTATAAGGTAACCCCGGTTGGACAGTTGATAGGAATAATCCTGGAGGCCGAGGAATATGGAGCTAAGGGGAAAGAAAAGCAGTTTATGGAGTTCGAACTAGGCCAGAGTTTAAAACCGTTAACTACTTTTTCCGGGATTGTCAAAACTCCCGCTTTTGCTACAAAGCAAATAATGGATAGAGCGTCTACCCTAGCTACTGCCACTGAAGAAGCCTATACCGGTAATCCGATTGCTGATGCCCTAAATGTATTTTTGAATACTTTGATTAAGACTTGGATGGATACGCTGTTTAAGACGGGTCTGAATCCCCAAGTTTATGAAGGGGTGGGTGGAGGGTTAGCCCGAAAAGGTATTTTGGCTGCCCGAGATAAGTTTTTTTCCATCGCCACCCCTAAGTTTCAAGAATCAGGATCATTTAATGTTGTCACTGAATTAACTGCCTGTCCAGCAGACTCACGGTATCGCTCAACCAATAACTGCATAATCGATCCTCAATTCGCCGCAGCTATCGAACAAACGATAAGGTTAAAAGATGCCGTAGCCCAAGGCTATATTGATGGTGATCGAATTTTCGGGTTTGATTCCTCGGGTCAACAGCCTAGTTATTTGAATGGCTTTCCCTATAACTCAATGGTGGTGTTGCGCCACTACCGTATTATTCCTGTGGGCTGGGAATTGGCAGCCAGGTATATTAGAGATAAAGAAACTAACCGACAGGCTCGTTCTCTGAATGACATGCTGGAACTTTATGATGATTGCGGCCAGTGCGATGGCGGAGTCAATGAGGATGAAACATGTGAGATTGACGACAATTGTCCCGAATCGTTTTGTGACAGCAGCCTTGCTTCTCCTTTTTGTCATCTAGTTGATCCGGCCTGGGTGTTAAAAGCCCCTCAGAGTTATTGCCGCAGGCAGGGTCCAGGCGAGCAAATTACTCATGAAGATTGGGCCAGGCTGGAAGATGTTAGTGGTGAATTGGGAATTCCTGACGGTTACATTAATGAATGGGATCCGGCTGTCCGAATGGTTACCCGTAAAGATTATTGTGCTGATGAACAGACCTGCATCAAGGAAAACGATGATGGATCCTGTTCGCAGTATGGCTACTGTACCGAGGAAAAGGAGATTTGGAAAATTCAAGGAGATGGTTGTTCTGAACAATACGCCAGTTGTTTGAGTTTTGCCAATTCTGACAACGACAAAATTAATTACCTGACCGACAGTTTGGATTTCAATAACTGTGATGGATCTAATGCCGGCTGCCGCTGGTATTGCCGGGATTTTGATGATTTATCCAGCACCTTCTTCCAATGTGACAATTATCCGATCAACCCAGATTCGTCTGCTACTCCTGAAGTAGAGTGTACCAATCCTGATGGTTGCATGTGTTATACGGATGAAGGCGACAGTTGCATAGTGGCGGTTGATAGTACTTGGTGTAATACCGAGTGTACACTGGATGCCGAGTGTCAGCTGGCTGATGGCTGTTTATGTGTATCTTATTCAGGTAACGACTGTACGGTTGCTCCAGGGGACACCAGTTGTGATTTTCCAGCACCACCTTTTGCACGATGCAATCTAGATAATAGTAAAAGTAAATTTAACGGATCAATTGCCACTTGTGACGCTCAGGATGAAGGTTGTGATGAATATATTAGAATTGTAGAAGGTACTAATTTGCTGTCCAACGGTTCTTTTGAAA
>JAIWBS010000107.1:0-2713 GCA_048633705.1 Pirellulales bacterium | reverse complement strand
TTTCAAAAGTGCTATTGCAAAATTCCAGAAATCCAGCTCCGGTAAAATCACCTCGTCCTTTGGGCGAACGACCTGCTCTTACTTCTTCCCCGTCCAGATAAGAATCCAAATCAGTGTCATATGCAGTTACGTCGGTGCCGATACGTTCTTCTAAATAATCTATCAGGTGGTCAAAATCCGAATCTTGCCGAATGGTAATATTCAAATTGACCGGAGAAATATTCAAGTTGGAATAAACATATTGATTAGTATTGTCATTACTGGACTGTTTTGCCTCTTCTAGATTAGCTAAACGGATAAACCCAAAAATTGCCATCAGTACCAAAATGACAAACGGCGTGGCAATCATTGTCACTCCCTTCCAGGGTTTTAATCTACTTTTAGCCGAGGTCCCAGAACCAGCAATGTTGTTTTTTGGTTGGTTATTATTTGCCATAAGTTTAAAAAGTTTGAGCTCTCTCTACTCTTATTTTACAGCCTTTTTCCAAAACCGCAACATCTCTTCTACTCAGCTGACCAGTTAGTAGAAAATTAGCCAAGGCATTGTCTACTCTATCCTGAATTACCCGACGCAAGGGACGGGCTCCCATAGTCGGATCAAATCCCGCCTTAGCTAATTCAATAGCCGCCTCTTCAGTTACTTCAAAATTAATGCCTTTTTTTCCTAATCTTTTCTTTACTTGATCCAATAAAAGATAGGCAATCTGTAAAACGTGATCCATGGAAAGCGGTTTGAACACAACTACGCTGTCAAAACGATTAAGTAGTTCCGGGCGAAAATAAGGTTTTAGTACTTCACTCATCAAACGTTCCTGGATTACCTCGATCGTTTGACCCTTTCTCAATCCATCCTGAATCTCCTGGGTACCGGCATTAGAAGTGGCAATCAGAATGGAGTTGGTAAAATCAACTGTCCGGCCGGCCCCATCGGTCAGACGACCGTCATCCATTACCTGCAAAAACAGATTTAAAATATCCGGATGGGCTTTTTCGAATTCATCCAGCAAAACCAAAGAGAAAGGAGAGCGCCTAACTGCATCAGTCAAATATCCACCGGCTGTTCCACCTTTAAAGCCCGGGGGGTAGCCGATTAAACGATTCAAGCTTTCCTTGTTCTGATATTCAGACATATCCACCCTAACCATTTTTTCCTCGCCCCCGAAATAAATCTGAGAAACCGTTTTGGCCAATTCGGTTTTGCCAACCCCGGTCGGCCCTAAAAACAGCAGATTTACTATCGGCCTTTTTTCATCCCTCAATTCAGCTCTGGCCCTGCGCAGGGACGAAGCCACTAGATTGACCGCCTCCTCCTGATTGACAATCCGCTCATGGATTCTATCCTCCAAATTCATTAATTTCTCACTTTCTTCTTCTGTGACCTTAGTCACTTTGACTTTGGTTCTTTCAGAAATTACTTTGGCCACATCCTCTCCGGTTACCGCCGTATTGGCTCCCCTGATTTCCGAAGCCATAATGGCCGCCCCCTCCAATACTTCTAGTGCTTTGGCTGGTAAATACTGATCATGAATATAGCGCATTGATAAACGAACAGCTCTATCAATCGCGTCATAGGTGAAAAATACTTTATATTTGAATTCTAAAGGATTGGCCCGTGCTTCCAAAATAACTATAGTAGTGTTTACATCTGGCTCGTCAACTTCAATCTTGGTAAAATTTCGCATGATAATATCATTATTTTGGAGAAACTGGGAATATTCCGCCCGACCAACCGTTCCAATTACTTTTACCAAACCTCTCTGTACAGCAGAAATTAAAACATCAGAAACATCCACTGACTCTTCCATGCCCCCTCCGCCGGCTCCCACTAAATTCGATAAGTCATCAATATATAAAACTACATTACCGGCAGCTACGATTTCATCCACTACGTTAAACATTCTGGACTCCGCTTTGGCAGCACTGCGACCGCTGGCTACTAAAGCCGCGGTTGATAATTCAACCAGTCTTTTATCTTGAAGTACTAGGGGAACTTCTTCTGAAGCCATTAATTGGGCCAGACCTTCTACCAAAGTGGCTTTGCCGATCCCGGCATCTCCTACCAAAAGTACATTGCCCTTGCCGCTTTGCATAATTCTCAATATTTCCTTCATCTCGCTCTGGCGATTAATCAAGGGAAAAAGGGCACCGGCCCTAGCTGCCACAGTCAAATCTCGGCCTAAACTGTCTAAAAGAGGAGTCGGCCTTGCTGTTAATGCCCTATTCATATGTTTTTTTGGCTTGAAAATAGCTTTGGATTTCCACTGTTTATAGCGGTTTCTCAATTCCTCTTGAACATTTATCCATTCTACGGCATTGCTGGCTTTCTGATAATCAATTTCCAAATCCAATAAAAGCTCTTGAGCTATTCCCTCAAATTTAAAAATGGCCAAGAAAAGCTGAGGCACATCGACTCTCTTTCGATTATTTAAAAAAGCTTCGATGTAGGCAAAAAGAAGCAGTTTACGAAAGTCAACAGAAAAAGTTGTTTTTGATGAAGCATCAACTGGCTGGCGGGATAAGGCATTAGCTACTTTGCTGGAATATATTTCTCCGGTAATTCCCAATCTGGTGAAAATGATCCTCATATTCTTATCATTGAGCATGGTGGCCAAAAGATGCAAAGGGATAACCTGACCGCTTTTTCTTTTTTGGGCAAACAGCCAGGTGTCTTGAACCAAATCGACTGCTTCGTCTGAGAAAAACTGAGAAGCTT
>JAIWBS010000106.1:0-3641 GCA_048633705.1 Pirellulales bacterium | reverse complement strand
TTTTTTCTATCTTTTAATAAAAGAGATTTTTGCAAAGAAGGTGGCTTTAATTTCCTCCTTGCTTCTTTTTGTTTTACCACCTTTTTGGCTTTACGCTGCTAGGGGTATGTTTCATAACGTCTTGTTTGTCTCTTTATTGATCATTGGTTTCTATTTTTTAGTTAGGGCCATAAAGAAAGAGCAAAGTAAGATCAAATATTTGAATTTTATTGTCAGTGGTTTATTCTTGGGGCTGTCTTTAATCACCAGAACTTCAGAGATAATTTGGATTGGTATAATTCTTTTGGTGATAATTCTTTTCAATTGGTCGAAAATCGGTTGGCGTTATTTGATAGGTTTAGCTATTCCGATAGTTCTAGTATTCATAATGGTAATGGTAGCCAATAACCAGGTTTATGGATCTCCGATTTCTTTTGCTTATTCCCGAGAATTTATTGATCCGGCTTCAACTGAGACCGTCTCTGATGATATTTTAACCGACTTAAGAAAACTAATTCTACCCTATGGGATTAATTTTAAACAAATGGGAGTGGCGGCCTACCAATATCTTCTTCTGGTTTTTCCGATGTTTTCAGTTTTATGGATAGTTGGGCTTATTTGGTATTTGAAGAAACTGATCGCGCCTTTTCTAAAAAGATATTGGCCAAAATATGATATGGGAAATCAAGAAATGTCCAAGATAGAAAAATTGTATCTCGGGCTATATGTGATTTTGATAGTTTGGCTTATCGTCTATTATGGTTCTTACCAGTTCTATGAATATTTTGACAGAACCAGAATCATTCTAGGGTCATCTTATATTAGGTATTGGATACCAATTTATGTTTTCGGTTTACCTTTGGTCGTTTTAGGGATCTTTAAAATTAGCTCTCTGTTTAAAAAAGCACTGATACAGAAACTAGTAATAGTTTTCCTGATAGTTTTCTTTTGCTGGCTGTCGGTGGATAAAATTATGACTGACCCTTTATACGGTTTAATCTCGGTGAAAGAAAATCAAAGAAACAGCGTTGAGTTAGGTCAAGACATTTTTCAATTAACTGAAACAGATTCTGTCATTATCTCTGGTCATGCCGATAAGGTTCTTTTTCCGGAGAGAAGAGTAATTGTAAGTTTACCTGATAATAAAGGGGAGCAAAAAGAGGTTATTGATACCTTGTTAACACAAGCCCCGGTTTATTACCTCCATAATACGGTTGATGACCCTCATCAGACCATAATTAATTCTTTTCAGAAAAATGAAATCGAATTGGTAGAAATTCAAGATTTTGGTGAAAGTCACCTGGTTTTGTATCAGTTGCCATAAGTCCGATTTTTTCGTATATTAATAATACTGTAAAGAAAATTAAAGTGACTGAAAACAAAGGAACAACCAAAACTCTAAAAGCGATAAAAGCGGTAATCTGGCTATCGCCCGTTATTTTATTTATTTGGTTGGTAAACAACTATTTTGTGCCGGGGGGGACATTAGAGATAAAATATCAAGCGGGAGACACTTCAAATATTGTAAAAAACTTTGCTTCAAAAGAAATTGATAGAATTATCGGTAGCAAAAATGTGCCAGGCAGCCGAGCTTCTTTTCAGATGATTACCACCACCCCGTTGTATTTTGACGTTAAAGTCCCTCGTCCCTTTCAAAAGGCAACCGTTAGGCTCAAATATCAAAATCCCTACAATCAGCCGGAGATCAAGCTGGGCATTAGATCGGCCAGCGGCGCTTATCACTATGAAGATCTGGCCTTTGCCCACCCCTCCCTGGAGAATCTGCCAGAATACTGGCACAAAATCCAAGAGGGAGATTTGATTCTCTGGCAAAAGGACAAGCTATATAAAGAGGAAAAGCTGAGTAAGCAAGAAGAATTCAATTCCTCAAAAACCGAACTGGATGATTGGCGAGCGGCTGAAGAGGAAAAGATAGAGGAAAAGTATTTGATAGGTGACCCTGAATTGGCAAAGGCTCAGATAAGCGAAATGGAAAAAGAAATTGATCAGATAACCCAAAAATATCAAGAAGATTCGGCCGTACTTAATGAGAAAAACATTGTTGCCAGAGAGATTGAATATCCATTTGCTTCGATAGAGGACTTTTGGGCGAACCTCCCCGATCCTGAAAAGATATTGGAATACAATTACAACTTATCAGCTCATGAAAAAGTGAAGGATTACCAGAAGAGTACCTCGTTGATCGAACTGACAAAAAGTCTACGAGGCAGACACAGCATCTATACCTATATTGGCGAAGATGAAGATTTGAATTTTACATTCACTGTTCAAGACATTAACCGCCACGAGGGTCAGGATGTCTATAAGATAGTTGTTTACGACAAATTTGGAGAAATAATAAAAGAATATGTTATACCTGATGATGGGGTAGTAGCTGCTTCAGGGCAGGTCTTGGCCGAGAGAACAATCTCTGTGTTATTAGAAGATATTCCTTTTGGCACTTACCGTTTGGCCATCGACACCAACGATGATGTCTTTACCAAAAAAATTGTCACTTTTCAACACCTAGTTATGTTTAAGGGAGGAGTTTATCTGACTGATAATGAAGAATACCAGGACATCTTGGGAGATAAAGAGCTAACTCCCACTACTCTTTATACCAACAGTAGCGTAATCAAAGTGCGAACCTCACACGACGATGGATTCCAGACTCTGACTGTAGGCAATAGACAATTGAAGATTGACGAGAAACACGTTTTGAAGGAAGTCGAAGAGCTGGAAGGAGTTAGTAGAATTGTGGTTCCTAAAAACGACGTCTATATCAGTGGTAACGGATACTTTGCCTTTTCAGAGGAACAACTGTTCAATCGTTATTACGCTTCAGTGAATGATCTGGAAAGGACAAAAAATGTTGACGATTACGATTATATTTTTGCCGAATACCCTCAAGCGACAGAAGAAGGAGAGTGGTTAGTGGCAGAAACATCAGTAACTGTACCAGATTTGTATTTCCAAAAAGATAAGGACATACTGGCAAATTTTATTATTGACCTACCTGGCCTGCCCGAGAGTAATCGCATGATCAAAGTAAAAGGACTGGAGATTACTTTTGAGAAAGAAAAAATTACTATGGGTAATGTATTCACAAAGCTAAAGGACTGGCTATCTCGCAACTTAAACGGAGAAGAAGTATGAATTTAGTTCAAAGCGAGGAAAACGATCATAGCTGGGATATTTATGCGATTATAACTGAGATTTTTAAAGTCTCTTTGATTAGTTATCTAATTTTTTACTTAATTGACCATTTTATTAGTGGATTCGTCACCGACCACTTCAATTTAAATATCCTCCTGATAATCACAATAGTTGCCGGCGTTTTGACCGTAAGCATAGATAAAGATAAAAGAGTGGAAGAAAAAAACAAAAAAGTACCCAACTGCATTATTAGTACTATATTCGGTATTATCGGAGCAGCCATTATTTACCTTCAGATAAAAGATATTGGTATTTTTTCCTATATAATTTCTTTAACAGTAGGAGCGATTATTATTCTGATAACAAATCTACTTTTAACATACAATAAAAAATAAAATTAAAGGATTGTAAATATGAAAGGCATAATTTTAGCTGGTGGAATGGCCACCAGATTGAGACCCTTAACCAAAGTAACCAATAAACATCTTTTGCCGGTTTATGATAAA
>JAIWBS010000105.1:0-4389 GCA_048633705.1 Pirellulales bacterium | reverse complement strand
TAATAAGCCAAAACTAAGAGCTGAGTCTTGATTGGATTGTTTCAAAGTCGACCAGCCTAACTTGAATATCCTATAAATAAAATATAAATAGGCCAACAAACCAAAAACCCCCATTTTGATCCAAATATCCAGGTAAGTCCATTCAAAAGCAAAAGTTGTATTTTGGCCATCCGGGTGCGACTCGAGAAAACGTGGATCTTCAGTTTGATAGGTCACGGTTGCTCCAAAACCATGACCGATGATTGGGCTGTCTAACACTTTGTCTTTTAAAATCGGCAGTAAAGTCCAACGAGATGCTGCCCCGGCTTCGGTTGTCAAATCATCGATTGCCCGCTCCATTATCAAACTAGCCGAGGTAGTGCCACCGGGTTTAGGAAAAGGAAAATTGGCTATCCCGAATATAATGCCGACAGCAACAACAACTAGACAAAGAGCTAGCAAGCTTTTTTTGAAAATGATTTGCAGTCTAAGTTTGTAAGGGCGGAAAACAAGTATCAAGAAAAAGACTATTCCGCCGGCTAGACCCAACCAAAAACTCCGGGAAAAACTGACAATAATAATGATGATTGATAAACCTAACACGCTTAATAAGCCAATATTTTTTCTTCTGGAATACTCGTGTTTTTTAGCGATAAAGAAAAAAGCCAAATAAATGAAAAACGCCAATAGCCCATAAATTTGGCTCTGGGAAAAGACACGAAAAAAGTTAGAAGTAATTCTAGTAACCTCTCCTAAACCAAAAGACCTGACCCAGCCATAGAGCGAAGGCATGGTATAAATAAAATTATGTCCAAAAACATAAATCAGCAATAAACTGTGAAAAACCATGGTCAACAGACCGGCATTAAGAATTTGGATAATTTTGTTTATTTCCGAGTCAGATTTGATTACCTGAAAAAAGATAAAAATCAAACCGAAAAACAAATAACCATTAACATCAAAAAAGATATTATCAAATGTATTTTCCTTAATGAAACCAATCAGTAAGCCGTAAAGGATGAAGAAAACTAATACTGAAAATGGTTTTAGTAATGGGGATCGGAAAAAAGGAAAATCTTTGTTTTTAAATAATTTTATCAACCAGACCGCCAACAAAATTAAAAAAATAGCCAAACGTAATGATACTTTTAAACCTCCCAACTCGAGCCAAAATAAATACCCTTTACTGCCAATCAATAACTCAGCCAGCACTATAAATAATCCATACCGCAAATCCTTCAAGCTGGCGATTAAGGTGATTAGACAAACCAAACCAAAAGCAACTTGATTGACCGAATCGAAATTATAACCGACCCAAGACAAAACTATTGCCGCCACCGAGGCAATAAAAAATATCTTAAAATATTTACCGAAAAGTTGGTCGATCATCCTTTTTCTACTTTTTGTCTGGTTGACAACTTATTTTGTAAAGCTAATTGAAGGACTAACGTAATTATTAAGCTAATCGGATAAACCAGTAATAAAACTAAAAACGAATAAATTGGCTGATGCTTCCAAAAATAGCGCAATAAACTGTTGTTAAACCAAAACTGTTTTTTTAACCTTTCCTGTTTTTGGAAACTTTGACCCCAGTGGTGAAAAACTTCGGCAGTCGGCAAGTAGAATACTCTCCAAGCAACTGACTTTGCTCTTTTGCAATAATCAACTTCTTCAAACCAAATCCAAAATTTGTCATCCAAAACCCCCACCCGTTCAATCATCTGTTTTCTCATCATGAAAAAGGCTCCCCTGACCTGGTCAACCTCTTGTGGTAGATTATAATCGAAATCTTTCATGTAGTAGCAGCGTAGGGCCGGTAAATTAGTCATTAAGTGATGCAACTTAAGCATGATAATTACTTGTGAAATCAAAGTGGGAAAACTACGGACCGAAGGCTGAATGGTATGATCAGTATTTAATATTTTACAGCCGCAAATCCCGATTTCTTCGTGTTCCTTTAAATAGTTAACAACTCTCAATAAAGAATTGGCTCTCAATTCGGTATCCGGATTCATTAATAAGATAAATTGACCTTGAGCTAAAATAATTGCCTGATTATTGGCTTTGGCAAAACCGAGATTTTTATTATTAGGGATATATTTTACCTGAGGGAATTTTTCCCTCATCATTTCTGTAAGTACTTCCTGGTCCGGAGAATTATTGTCAACCACAATTACTTCGAAACTGAGGTTTTTGGTGTGCTCAAGAATTGACTGCAGGCAATTCTGCAAGAGGTCTATCACATTCCAATTAACTATGACAATCGATAGGTCTAAATCATATTTCATATAACTTTATTTTAACAAAAAAAGCCTTTTTAGCAAAGGCAAATGTTGTTTTGGTAAAGATTTTATAGCTTATTTCCAATAATCTCCCACATCTTTTGATAACGGGATTGCCAGGAATTTCTCTGGCTAGCTGTTCTTCTTTTTTGTATTTTCTCTTCGTTGTCAGATTCAATCTCTCGATTTATCAATAGGTTAAATTCGTCGTAGGAATTGGTAATTTTTATATACTCGACCAGAGCATCAAAACCAAACATAGCATTACTAACAATCGGTTTACCACAAGCCAGGTATTCATAAATTTTCATCGGATTCATGGTCTTAACAAATCCCTTGCTGGTGTGAGGTACTATCCCCACGTCAAATTGATTAATGTAGGTAGGAGACAAACTATAGGGCACTCGGCCAATCAAATAGACATTTTTTAATCCATCCAGTTTACTTATATCGGCATCAGACCAAATCGGACCGACCAGAACAATCAACTTATCGGGATTTTTGTCGGCAAGATATTTTATCAAGTCTAAATCAACTCTTGATTGAATGGTGCCGATATAACCGATAATCGGTTTCTTGATGTTCTCTAATTCTTTTGGTATTTCATTTTTATCCTGGAAGTGATGATAATCAACCCCATTGGGTATCCAATGTACATTTTGGTGATTGGAAAATAGGTCGTTTAGAATTGGTGAAACAGTAAAAATTATATCCGCTTTGGCTTCAATAGTTTTGTAATTTTTGATTAATTTTTCAGAAATGGCTTGATATGAGTTATGTTGGGACCAATCATCAACTGCCTCAAAAATGGATAGTTTGGCACCTAGAGTTCCAAAGTATTCTGTAAAAGTAGGAAGATAAGACCAAGTTATGAAATTTTTAATCCCGGCCTTCTCTATACTGGCCTTAATTTTTTCTACCAATTTATTCCTTGACCAAAATGATTGACTGGTAGACAAAACATAAAGTTTATCAGATTTTTTGGTTAGTTTACCGACTGACCCATTCTGGAAAATATATTTTATTGACCTTTTGAAATTATAAGGAAGATAATCAATGGCCAGAATTTTATCAATTCTTTTATCCTGTTCCAACTGTTTAAAAATAAAATAGTTTCGATTAACTACTCCGTTTTCCCACTCGCGATAGGTAGACATATTGAACAGTACCACTGAAATTTTTGAATGTTGATTCATGACAGTAACTCCTTTAATTTTTCAGCTCTTTGGCTCCAACTGAATTCATCAATCACTCTCTGCTTTCCCTGTTCACCCAGTATCCGGGCAAAGTCATTATCTTGTAGCAATCTGGTAATTGCCTGTGAAATGTTTTCAAGGTCATTTGGATCGACAAGCAAACCGGTTTTTTCATGAACCACCGCTTCTTTTGCTCCGCCGGATCTTCCGCCAATAACTGGTTTGGAGAAGGCATTGGCTTCTAAAAAAACTATCCCAAAACCTGGCACGTCTTCCTCAATTTGTCTTTCAATGTTGATAAAAATATCTGACAGTTTATAAAAGGCCGGTAAATAGTTATCCGGTACTTCCCCGGTAAATATAACTTTTTCTTTTATCTGTAAACTGCCGGCCAACTGAATTAGGTCATTTTTTGCGGGTCCTTTACCGACTATTAAATATACTAAGTCGCTAAACTGTTCTGTCAATTTTGATAAAGCTTTTATTACCAAGTCATGACCTTTGCGTGGAACTAGCCGGCCAACAGTCAAAAGGATTTTCTTATCGGCCAGTTTATACTGATCTCTTAAATCTGCTGTCTCGATACCGGAAGGTTGATTTAGGATATCGGTACCAGGGGTTATTACAACAATTTTACCTTGCCAATTTTCTAAACCTCGGACTAACGAGGCGGTATACTGACTATTAACAACAATTTGACTGGCCTTATTTAGAATCTTAATCATCAACTGTTTCTTCCGCCATTTTTTTAAAGCACTGAGGACGTCCATACCGTGACAAATTACGGTATAAGGAGTGCCTAATTTTTTATTAACCATATAAGCAACTGTTCCCATTGGGAGAACATGACTGACTATAATATGCTTAATTGAATGTTTTTTAATTAGTTCTTTTACCTGGCCATACGAAAAAATCCATTTAGGCCAGACCAA
>JAIWBS010000104.1:0-9541 GCA_048633705.1 Pirellulales bacterium | reverse complement strand
TTTGGAAGTTACTACTTTGGTTATTCCCACTCTATCAGATTCGCCAAAAATGTTCTCTGAAATTTCTCAATTCATAAATGATGAACTTGGCTCTGATACTCCTTGGCACATTTCCGCTTTTTCTCCGGACATTTCATACAAACTAAACAAATTGCAAGCTACCGCTGTTACTACTTTGGAGAAAGCCAGACAGATTGGCATTACGGCAGGATTAAAATACGTATACACCGGCAATGTGCCAGGTCATGAAGGTGAACACACCTATTGCCCGAAATGTGGTAAAATGCTAATTAGCCGTTACGGCTATCAAATAACTAGATATGATAAACAAGGTAAATGTCCAGATTGTAATCAACCATTGGATTTAATCATAAAATAATAGATGAAAAAAACATTTGCAATCTTTTGCCTAATCATTCTGCTATTTCCTTCTGTAGCCCAAGCTTTTGTTTATAATAGAAATTTAGTTCTTTCTGATGCTGATTTAACCAACCATCTCAGTATGAGTCTTTCCCGGATAGAAAGTTTTATCGGCCAAAAGGGCAGCGGTCTGGCCGGGATGACTTTTTCGGCAATCGGGGGAGAGAAAACCGCCGGACAAATTTTATACGATGCTGCTCACTTTTACCGAATTAATCCTAAATATATTTTAGTCCGCTTGCAGATGGAACAAAGTTTAATCACTGACTCGGCTTTGTCTCAAAGCCAAATTGATTGGGCAGCTGGCTATGGTTGTCCCGACGGTTCTGCTTGTAATGAAGATTACCGTGGATTTTTTAACCAGATAAATCAATCAGTCAAAGCGATCCGGGGGGATAAATATCTAGGTGGACTAGAGGAAAATGGCACTACCATTTCTGGTTGGGGTCCGGGCATCACCAAAACGACTCTAGACGGAATATCCGTCACTCCGGTAAACGATGCTACGGCCGTTATGTATACTTACACTCCGTGGGTTGGCAAATGGGGCGGCGGTACCCCATTGTGGGGTGGTAATTCACTTTTTGCTAAAACCTGGTTTGAATGGTTTTCCAAAAAATATCCTGACGGTTCATTACTGCGGGCTGAAGGTGAAACAGGCATTTGGTTGATTCAAAACGGCAAAAAAAGACCGTTCTGGAGCCGCTCAGCTTTTTATGCTTCTCATAACCCCTCTCGGATTATCACCGTATCCCTAAATGATTTAGATGCTTACGAAACCGGCCTGCCTATCAAATACGGAGATTATACTCTGATCCGATCTCCTGGGGGAGAAATTTTCTTGATCGTCAACGGTAAAAAAAGACACATTAGATCTATGGAAGTTTTCCGCACCATTGGATTTAATCCGGAAGAAGTAATCCAAACCGACTGGGATGATATTAATGCATTTCCGGACGGTGATCCCATTACTTTAGAAAGTGTTTATCCGACCGGGGCGTTATTGCAATCGATCGAGACTGGCGGAATCTGGCATGTGATCAACGGAACTAAACGTCCGGTCTGGTCAAAAGAAATAATGGACAATCGATTCCCTTATAAAAAATGGATAGTGGTCACACAAGATGAATTAGCTTTGTATCAGGACAGTTTACCGATAAAATTTAAAGATGGTGAACTAGTTACTTCACCCGGAGCCAATGCGGTATGGGTGATTTCAAACGGTCTCCGGCGTCGCATCACCTCAAAAGATGTTTTTGAATCACTAGGTTATAGCTGGAACAATATTATTACAACCTCGGATGATGCACTGTTCAAAGTTCATCCTCTAGGCGAACCAGTTGAGTTTTAAGAAATAACATATGCCATTAGTTTTTGGTTCAATCGCTCCTCATCCTCCAATCTTAATTCCCACCATCGGTGGCGATAATTTAAAGAGTATTAAAAAAACCGCCGATGCCCTCAAAGAGCTTGAAGAAGATCTTTACGCTGCCAAGCCTGACTCACTGATTGTTATCTCCCCTCATGGACAAATTGCCCCTGATACCTTTTTGATCAATGCCTCGCCAGACTTTACCTCGGATTTAGAGCAATTTGGTGACTTCAGTACCAAATTAAAGTTGTCCGGTGATTTAGAATTAGGATCAAAGCTTGAGGAATCAGCCGAAGATAATTCCGTTCCCCTGAATTTGATAAATGAGCAAGCTTTGGATCATGGTGTTTCAGTCCCGCTTTACTATTTAAGTCAGCATCTGGATAAAATAAAGATATTACCCATTAGTTATTGCTTACTTGATTTTAAAACTCATTTTAAATTCGGCCAGGTAATTGGCAAAGAAGCTGTTAAATCAAACAAAAGAGTGGCAATTATTGCCTCGGGAGACTTATCACACCGCTTAACTGAAGGTGCTCCTGCCGGTTATAATCCTGAAGGAAAGAAATTTGACTCTCAGTTAGTCAAACTACTCGAAGAAAATAATGTTGAAGGCATTCTCAATCTAGATCCTGCTTTAATAGAAGAAGCCGGTGAATGCGGCCTTCGGTCATTTATCATTTTATTGGGTATTTTCAGCCAGACAGAATATAACATTCGAGTTATGTCGTACGAAGGTCCTTTTGGTGTAGGATACCTGGTTGCCAGTCTAACAGTAAAATAAATGCAAATTATTCCTCTCAAATCGCCTGTGATTAAACAAGGCGTTTTTTTGTCAACCCTAAACCGACTACTGGGCCAAGAAGTTTTATCCAATGGGGATATTCTAGTTATTGCATCCAAAGTAATTGCTCATGATCAGAATGATCTGGTAGAAATTAAAAAAATACAACCCAACAAGCAAGCAAGAAAACTTGCTGGGCAATACCGAATGGATTCTCGATTTGTTCAAATTATTTTGGACGAAGCCGACAAAATAATTGGTGGGGTCAAAGGTACTTTATTAACCCTTAA
Organism: Pirellulales bacterium; assembly: GCA_048633705.1. Lineage (GTDB taxonomy): Bacteria > Patescibacteriota > Patescibacteriia > JBDRGY01 > JBDRGY01 > JBDRGY01. The sequence continues at coordinate 6,675 of JAIWBS010000104.1, read as the reverse complement.
GAATAATGTTGTCATCGCCAATGCCGGAGTCGACCATTCTAATTCACCTAAAGGCTATTTTATCCTTTGGCCATCCAAACCAGCCCAAGCGGCAGATCGGATAAAAAAACACCTGCAAAAGAAGTTTAAAAAGAAATTAGGAATAATTATAGTTGATTCTCATTGCTTACCAAGGAGGTTGGGTACGTCAGGATTTGCCCTAGCCATCGCCGGTTTTGATGGTGTAGTTGACCAAAGAAAGAAAAAAGATCTTTATGGAAGACCTCTTAAAATTACTTTTTGCAATTTAGCTGACGACTTAGCTGCTGTTGCTAGCTCAGTGATGGGCGAAGCGGCTGAAAAAGTACCGTTTGTTTTAATCAAAAAAGCTCCTATTAAACTGTCGGATAAATCAGCTACAATTTTAACCGACAAACTGAAGATGTCAGACAGGGCTTGCCTTTTCTCCCGATCTAGATTATAGTGTTAAATACACTAAATAAACTCGTATGAAGAAAAAAATCTTGTTTGTCATTATTTTTACTGCCATTGGCCTAATTGCTTTTCAGATTAGTTTTAGTAATATAGTTGGTTCTAGTCAACAATTTACCTTATTCGAATTTATTGCCCCAATCGGTGGATTAATTATTGGTCCGATCTATGGAGCAATTTCAGCCTTTTTAGTCAGAGGAGCCCATGTTATAACCGATAACCAAGCTGTTGACTGGGTAACAATTGCTCGTTTTTTACCGATGATTATGGCTGCCATCTATTTCGGAACAAAATCCAAGAAAAATATTATTATTCCCCTTTTCTGCATGGCCTTTTTTATCGCTCATCCGGAAGGAAGACAAGCCTGGTATTATTCTCTTTATTGGCTAATTCCTGTTCTAGCGGAGTTTAAAAAGGATCGATTGATTTTCAGAAGTTTAGGAGCGACTTTTACTGCCCACGCGATTGGATCGGTTGTTTTTCTCTACGGATTTGGGTTACCCGCAGCTGTCTGGATCGGCTTGATCCCGATTGTCGCCTTAGAAAGAGGACTATTTGCCATTGGTATTTGGTCAAGCTATCTCGTTTTTAATAACGGTCTGGAAATTCTGCATACCAAAATTCAGCTAAAATATTTGGTTAAATTGATTAACCCTCGGTACCTAATCTCCAAAAACTTTTTTAAGTATTCTTCTTAATAATCTATCGAGTTTTACCTTCATTTTTATGAGGGTTTTTTGTTTAGATCATTTAAAAGTGTTAGAATTGAGACATGCATCAGTACCCACAATTAGCCTATCAATCAATAAAATCCATTTTAGAAGATGGAAAAACGATTGATCCACCCCCTGATCTGCTAGACGAATTGTTAAATACTCAAGCAGCCTGTTTTGTTACACTACATACTAAAGACGGAAATTTACGTGGTTGCATCGGTACTATTAAACCGATCCGTAATAATTTAGCTAATGAGATTATTCATAACGCAGTGCAAGCAGCCACTGGTGATCCCAGATTCCCTCGTCTGGAAATCAATGATCTTAACAATATTGAAATTTCAGTCGATGTTTTATCTAAACCCGAGGAGATTTACGGACCCGAATCACTTGATCCCAAGAAGTATGGAGTAATTGTAGCTACTGAAGACAAGCGGACCGGCCTACTTTTACCTGATCTTGAAGGAGTTGATACCGCGGAACAACAACTGTCTATCGCCTGTCAAAAAGGCGGGATTGACCAGCAAAAAGTTAAAATCAAACTTTATCGCTTTACCGTTGAAAGATATAAATAAATGATTGCGGAAATCATTCCTCAAATTCGTTTACCTAAATCAATCGGTATTTTTGATTATCAGATACCCAAAGAGTTAGAATTGAAAATCAAACTAGGGCAGGTTGTTACCGTTCCTTTCCGCAAAAGACCTGTTGATGGGTTAGTTTATAATTTAAAAAAATCCACCTCAATCAAAAAGCCACTAGCTGATATTTTAACTATTAAGGAGGAAAAACCGCTTCTAACCTGGCAACTTATAAAACTTATAAACTTATTAACTAAATACTATCACCTCTCCCCTGCTCTCTGGCTAAAATCAATTTTGCCTCAGATACCAAAAAAAGTTTACAACAAACCGTTCAAAAAAATAATCACCCAACATTTGGATTTAAAGGTATCTAAGCCGAAAATCGCCGAGCTTAAAAAAGTGGCCAAATCAATAACTCAAGAAAAAAAACCGAGCTTACTGCATTATGACAGCGTAGCCCAAAAAGTTTATGTATATTTATCAATCATCAACCAATATCTCAAAAAGGGGCTACAAATAGCCATCATTGTACCAGAAATGACTGATTTAGCCATTTTATACCCGATTATTGCCCATAAATTCACCAAAACCGCGTATTACCACGGTCATATGGCCAAAAACCAGCAATTTAAGATCTGGAATGATATTTTAAACGGACAAGTTCAAATAATAGTTGGCACCAGACCTCTTTGTTTTGCCCCTTTCAAAAATCTGGGGCTGGTGATAGTCGATCAAGCCGAAAACGACAGTCATAAACAATACGACCAGAATCCCCGCTACCATACACTTAAAGTGCTGGAAGAATTAGTCAAGATTGATTCCTTTAAACTAATTTTAGCTTCACGTTCCCCTACCATAAATACTTTTCAGCAAACTCGGTCTAAAAAAATGTCTTATCACAATATTACAGATAAGGCCAAAACAATATTAAAAATCGTGGATTTAAACCAAGAACTTAAGTCCGGAAATTATACTTTTTTGTCGAATGAATTAGCGAGGCAAATGGTTTATCACCTTAATCAAAATAACCAGATATTTTTGTTTGCTAATCGAAAAGGATTATCGACCAGAGTTTTTTGCCAAGACTGTGGTTTTTTATTTATTTGTCCAAATTGCGGGTTACCTTTAACATCTTATGCCGATCTTAAACTGGTTTGCCATCACTGTGATCATCAGGAAAATAATCCTAAGACCTGTCCAAACTGCCATTCAGTCAAAATCAAGTTTGGGGGTCTGGGTTTAGAAAAAGTGGTGGAAAATGTGAAAAAATTATTTCCTCAAAGTAAAATAATTGGTTTATCAGCGGATAATTTTACTGAACAAAATAATTATTCAGACTATGACATTATTATCGGTACAGATATTGTTCTCAAAAACTGCAATTTACCCAGACTGGAGTTAATCGGAATCATCAACGCTGATTCTACTTTGAACTATCCTGATTTCAGCGCTGCGGAAAAAACTTATGCCATATTAAACTTTCTGGCCAAATACAAAAAAAATATCTATGTAGTTCTGCAAACTTTTTCGCCGGATAATTATGTAATCAAAGCCGTTGCTAAAGATGATTACCGCACTTTTTACCAAAAAGAAAAGCAAAGCCGCCAAGAATTTGGCTACCCTCCTTTCAAGAAACTAATAAAATTGATTTTTCAAGATAGTGACCCCAGGATTATTAAACAAGAATCGGAAAGACTATACGAACGATTGCAAGAACAGTCCCCCAAGAACTGGCAAATTATCAGCTTGGAAGCTACTCCTTATAAACAAAGAAACAGATACCGTCATTTGATTATTATTAAGTACGCTGGACGAATCCCCCAATCTTTTATAAAATTAATACCTGATAACTGGTTAATTGATATTGACCCAATTAATTTTGAATAAATGACTAAAGTAATCACGTTCAACCACCCCACTCTTATAAAGAAAGCTAAACCAGTCAAGCCGGGAAGCCCCGAGCTGAGAAAAATCATTAGGGAGATGAAAACGGCCATGGCTAAAGAAGGTGGTATCGGTTTAGCTGCCCCTCAAATAAGCCAAAGCAAACGGCTTGTTATCATAAAAACGGACGAAGTCTCTTTAGTTTTGTTAAACCCCCGTTTGACCAGAAAATCACTGAAAAAAAATAATATGGAAGAAGGTTGTCTTTCTTTCCCTGGCTATTACGGCGAGGTAAAAAGGCCCATGAAAGTCAAAGTTTGTTATTACGATCAAAAAGGAAAAAAAATATCGATGTCAGCTGATGGCCTAATGGCGCGGGTTTTGCAACATGAAATCGATCACCTAAACGGACAATTATTTATTTACAAGGTAAAAAAGTTTACCAAAGGAGATCCTGATGAACTCTGGAAAAAAATGCAATCCTAGAATAGTATTTTACGGTACCCCGGACTTCGGGGCTTTTATATTAAATGAGTTAATCATTAACAATTACTCGATTATTGGCTGTGTAACTCAACCAGACAAACCGCAAGGAAGAAAGGGAGTAATTCTCCCCTGCCCCGTTAAAAAAATCGCCCTGGCTAAAAAAATACCAATCTTGCAGCCTGTTTCCTTATCAAACAATAAATTTTTAGAACAACTTAAAGATCTTAAACCAGATTTAGCAGTGGTTGCAGCCTATGGACAAATTATCCCTCAGGCTGTATTAGATATCCCCGAAATGGGAAATATCAATGTTCACGGTTCCCTTTTACCAAAATTAAGAGGGGCCTCCCCTATTGCCTTTGCTATTTTAAATGGTCTTGCCGAAACAGGAGTAACTATTATGTTGATGAACAACAAGATGGATGAGGGTCCAATTTTGTCGCAAGCAAGAGTACCAATCGACCAAGCAGAAACTAGCCCCTCTTTAACCAAGAAACTTCAACGAACTGGAGCAAAACTTTTACTAGATACCATTTGTCCATGGTTAGAGGATAAAATAAAACCACAAGAACAAAAGAAAGATCAAGCAACTTATAGTAAAATAATCAAAAAAGAAGATGGTCGGATCAACTGGCAGCAGTCTGCCTCCGTGATTGAAAGGCAAATACGGGCCCTGGTACCTTGGCCCGGAACTTATACTTTTCATCAGGATTTGAGGCTAAAAATTCTGTCAGCTGAGGTAATCGACGTGAAAAATAAAGGAATCGGTGCAGCATTTGATTACAACGGAAAATTTGTCATTGGGACAAAGGAAAATTCCTTGTCCATAAAAAAAATCCAACCGGCAGGTAAAAAAGAAATGTCATCAAAAGAATTTTTGGCTGGATATAAAAAAATCTTAGGGTATATCTTTAATTAACCCTCTTTTTGGCAGTAACGTGAAAACCGAGGTATTTTCCTAACATTAACCTGGTCTGAGCCTCAGTAGCCGGAAAAGACCCAAAAACTATAAAAGTAATAGGAAAGAGTATCCATTGAGCTACCATAATTAGGTATTTCAATTTCGGATATTTTTTTGGTTTAGGCGGCAAAATGATTGTGCTAATAACGGCCATGACTAAAAGACCGATCATGGCTATTTGCATCAATCTTTCCAAAACATTTGGGGCATTTTGGACAATAACTGACGAAGATGTTTCTTTCCCAACAAAATAAAAAGGTAAACGACCTAAAACAAAAATCAAAATTGGAGCAGTGGCCCAAGAGTAGACCCCTTCTAATTGATTCCAGATATATTTGATTTTTTTGCCTAGAGGAATCAATTTATTCCTTTTAAAATTCCAAGCCATATAGGGGAAATTTTCCACTCCGTATGCCCAACGTCTTTGCTGAAAATACAGATTCTTCAGGCTTTGCCAGAAAGAACCGGCCATTACTGTATCCATGGAAATAGGGATATGCATAGGTTCCACTCGATAACGACCATCGTATCTCAATAGACACTGAAGGAAAATCCGGGAGTCTTCTGTCACAATATCATTTTGCCAAAAACCAACGTCAACAAGGGCCTGCCAAGGCATACTGTGTGATGAAAAAGTAAGCAACCGATCCGGCCTGATCTGTTCACTGATCAACCAAAAAGTCGTACTATTAGAAACTACTCTCATTAAGGCGTTGGATTCCCAGATATTATTGTGAAAAACCGCGACCGGTTGATAGCTGGCGTGCATCGGATCTTCAACTGTAAGAAATTTATAAGATAAATAAGTAAAATATTGGGGATTGACGCAGGAATCGGAGTCGAATGAGGAAACCAAAATATCTTGATAAGGAATTTCCAGCTGGTCGATTAATAATTGGGCCTTTTGTCCAGCCCAATGAATATTAGACCCCTTGCCGGCCACTTCCCCAACAATGTCTTGGGGGTGGATAGTTATTAGAAAATACTTAAATTTATGACCAAATTCGTTTTTAATCTGATTGGCCGTTGACAAAAAATTATCCTTATCCCTCTCTTCTCCTGCTAATACAACGATTAGCTTATCTAAAGGAAAACTAATATTGGACAAGGCTTCAAATGTAGACCTGATAACCGCCAGTTCTTCTTTGTATGTTGGGATTACAACTAAGTGGTAAATATTTGTCCACTCTGGAATTTCTTTTAATCTAGCCAGCCAATCAATTTTTGCATCTCTTTTATAGCGGTAATAACCGATTATCATATAAGTGATCATGTAGATGATTCTGATTAACCAATAGAGATCAAATACAATAATTACATAGATAGCCCAGATCGGCTTAACTATTGAAAGAGTAATTGCTAGTACAAAAGTAGTCCAAACAGCTACCCCGGGAATCATTTCCAAAATACGGTATTTCCGGTAATCTGACATCTTATTCAATCCGGGTATATCAGAAAACCGAGGAAATAACTTTTTAATTTTGGCTAATTGGTTCAGGGGAGTTGCAACCATCTTACTCGTATCTTAAAGCATCAATTAGATTTTTACGGGCGGCCTGGGAAGCCGGCAGCA
>JAIWBS010000103.1:0-8184 GCA_048633705.1 Pirellulales bacterium | reverse complement strand
CCGCAGAAAATTATGGCAGAAATTGGTTTTGGTTTACTGAAGTTATTGTGATAGTAGTTCATGGTGTCAATAATTTTGTCCTTTAAGGAATTGATTATTGGGGAGAGCACTTTTTTGACAGAGCCTTTACCTGATTTGGTATCTAGACCAAAGATAATTTTTGCTTTCTCTGCTTCTTTTGTAGACAGCTTTAAATTTTTCGATATGACTTCAGTCATATTACGACCACTGATGTCTGTATCAGAGACTATAAACATTACGGCATCTCCTTCAGCCATTATAAAGGTAGAACGAGCATAGCCGAGGTCAATTATTACGCTGGCTTCAGAAGTATGTTTTTTTTGGTTAACAAGGCTTCTGGCGATAGCAACTGATTCAATTTCCAAAGCCACTGGATTTAGATTTACGCTTTCTAAAACCTTGATATAAACTTCGGCAATTTCTTTTGGAGTGGCTCCGATAATTATTCTATTTTTATCACCTGATTTGCCCAGATTTTGCCAATCGTAATAAATTTCTTCCAGGGACAGCGGAATATGATTGGGCAATTCTTCTTTTATTTTTTGGCCTATATTAGCATCAGCAGCCAGTTCAACTACTTTAATAAATGACTTTCTTTCCGGCAGTGAGGCAATAACATTTTTACTAGATAGACTGCCGGATATATTTTTGAGCAATTTCTCAATTGCTTGTTTTACTTTTGCTTGGTCAACAATTGCTCCTTCGGTAATCAAACCAGGCGGCAGTTTTATTTCGCCAAAGGCTTTTAACTTAATATCTTTGGCTTTATTTTCAAACTGAACCAATCGCAAGATATTGTCACTGAAATCCAGACCAAAGTTTTTAGTTGAGTTAGTTAGCATACTTCTATTTTAGTATTCTTCTTCCCAATGATCAACATAAATAGTAGGAGAAAATGTAGGTGCGCCCAAAGTAGTGTTTATTATTTCAGCGTCGTAGGTAATATTTAATTCATTCCAGAGGCTAATTGTCTGAAGTTTTCGCGAATAAAATCCTCCAATAATGTCAAATCTATCAGGTATGCTAACCATCCTTATTTCTTCCAGAGAATACAGAAGACCATCAACATCAAGCTCTCTGGTATAAGGTCCAAAATCTATCTTGTGTTTAGAAAGAATTCCTGAAGGTTCCCCCACAATATGATTTACATTTACTTTAGCATCGATAGCATCAGGATTGCTTTTGGTGCCGATATCAATAGAGCCATCAGCGGCCAAAACACCGTTAATGGTGATATTCATACCCCGTTTTATCCCTACTCTACCGGTTACGTAACAAACACCCTGCAGGGTAGCACTGGGGTTGGCTTCGAGAAAGTCAGCAAAATCTGATTCAGTGTATAACTGCCCTAGAGCAATTGCTTGATTTTTGTAAGAAGTGGGATCATCTGAATCAAAATCAATGGCTGGTTGGGTCACGGGATCAGGAGCTGGAGGATAATTCTGGGCAAAAAAACCTTCATCGGCAGTAAGAGTGGCAAAATCCGAAATAATAATATTACCGGGAGTTTGAACTTTTTTGGCTACATAGACCGCGCTTGAACCTTTTATCAAAACAGTGTCATTAGAGAATAAACCGCCAAGGTAAATATTAACTACTGAGTCTATAAAGTCTACAACCCCGTTATCGTATATACCTACATCAACAAGAGGATTTTCACCGATTGCTTTATAAATATTAGTTTTTATTACTCTCTGGGAGGTTTGACCTTGAACAATCATGGTACCGGTTGAAATTACTTCACCTTGGGCTAAATCGGAATTTTGAATACTGGCAGTGTACGAACCTCCGGCAACTAAATCATTATCTCGAGTGAATTCAGCATACCAACTAGGGTTAGTTTCAAAATTAGAACGCCAGGTTTCATCATTTTTCAATCGCCAGATCATTTCGTGAACACCAGCTTCTGCTAAATAGTAGTCTTGCATACCCACAGTTTGGCTTTTGGCAATTCGGTATTCGGACAAGGAAAAACTAAGGTAATATGTACCTAACATCAATAGAAGTACGATGATAACTATCGTGGAAATTAGAACAAACCCTGTTTGCTTGTTAAATTTATGAATTAATTTAGACATTTATTGAGTGTTACGACCAAAAATTTTTGTTCTTAAATTTATTGAAGCATCATTTTTAATCAAAGAGACTTCAATAGTCGTTTCGGTATTTCCGTAGAATTGGAGATCGTTGATATACTCTCCAACCAATCTATCTTCTTGTATTTCAGAAGAAGGAGATTCACCACCTGAACCAATTGCGTTCCATACAACATAGATTTCCGTTTCATCTTCAAAATAGTAAACGATCACCTGTCTCCATAATTCGGAGTCACTTAGATAGTATCTGATATATGATATGTCAGTAGATTGGTGACCGTCTTGGAATTGGATTTCAGAAGGTGGGGGATTGCCCGGCTCTTCCTTACTGACTGGGAGAGAGGTGATAATCTCAGGAGTTTGTCGCAATTCACGAGTGAGGCGGTCAAGAGTAACTCGGCCGTTCTGGACGATTTCCAGGCGGTTACTGCCAGTTTTGTAAATGCTCTGCCCTAAAAAATAAACACTGATCATTGCTAAGAATATTAACATGCCAATATAAATTGCCAGCATAACTTCGATTAAGGTCAATCCGATTTGGTTGTCGGAGGGGTTTCTCATTTAAAACTGACTGGTTAAATAAACAATTTGTAAATTTTTATCACCACCGAGCTGAGTAGTCCAGTAAACAGTAATAGTAATTTTTTTCATTCCCATATCGGGGACTGATTCGACAATGTCACTATCAACGAAAATGACAGAAGTTTCTCTTTCAAATGAATAAAATGGATCACTAACATCTGAACCCAGTCGATGTCTGGTTTCGATAGTTCCGGTGCCGATTTCTTCATAGTCCAAGGCAATAATTTCTTCGATCTTTTCTTGGCCTAAATTTGTGGCTATAGTTCTAAGAGAGGCGGATTTACTGATTTGTAGGCTCCAGGGGAAAATGTTGATAATACCAAAAATACAGATCATTAAAACAGCAATAGCCACTACTGTTTCCAGGATGGTTAGCCCCTTATTGTTTATTTTATTCTGTTCTAACATAACCAGATGGTCTGATATCAATTATTTTGGAATTATCGGAGGTGTTAATTATTACCACTTGACCGCTATCAGAAGGAGCACCAGCTGAATTGAAACGGACTTGGTTATCGGTTAATCCGGATATACTTTGGAAGCTGATAGAATCCGGCAATTCCTTAAGTTCAACGAATTCTTCGGTTTCCGGGTGCTCGGGGTCAGGTAAGCGGTAAAGTGAATACTGATTGGCAACTAGGTCAAATTTTACCAGGTAATTTACTTGTTCAGTAACCGCAAGTTGGGCGGCGTACCTCAATTCAGAGGAAATCTGGCGGGAGGTCGAGGTTAGTTCTATGCTGGGCATCATCATTCGAGTAGTCGGAATTCCAATTAACAGGAGGATTACCACAACACCCAAAACCACTAAGATTTCCGCTAAGCTGAAGCCTTCAGAGTTTTCCATTTAGATCGCCGATGATAAATTATACATGGGAAGTATTATGGCTGCTGCCATTATACCAACGCCCACACCTAAAACAAGCATTAGAACCGGCTCTATGATTACCGTTAAGTTAGACATAGTCTGATCAACGTCTTCTTCGTAGAAAATGGCCACTTCTTCGGTTATGGTATCCAGGGTTCCGGAGTCTTCACCTACCGAAATCATTTGGGTTACTACTGCCGGAAAAAGATTGGGATCTTGCTTTAAGATTTTTTTAAGCGATACACCTTTTTCTAACTGATTAGCGGCATTCTTTACGAACTCAGCATACAGTACATTACTAAGAGTCTCAGAGATAATGTTAAAGGATTGGACGATTGGAATGTCAGTTTTCAATAAGGAGCTAAGAATCCGATTGAATCGCGATAAATTAACTTTCTTGATAATACCGCCAGCGATCGGAGTTTTAAGTAAAATTTTATGAAAAATTCTTTTGCCTTTAGGGTGGGAGATAATTTTTTGGAAACCAACTACGATAACTGTTAGACCGACAAAAAATATAAGGGTATTGTTGACCATGAATTTACTAGTGCTGATCAAAATTTGAGTCATCAGTGGTAAGTCAACACCTACTTCCTCATAGATAGCGGTAATTTTGGGAATTACAAAAATCATGGAAAATATTCCGATACCGAACATGGCAACAGTAATAATGATCGGATAGATCATGGCACCTTTTACTTTACCTTTTATGGCATGATCTTTTTTCATCTGTATGGTAAGTCTCTTTAGAATTTGGTCAAGTTTACCAGAGACTTCCCCGGCCTCAATCATGTTTATGAAGATACGGGGAAAGACTTTAGGGTATTTGCGGAGAGCTTTGGAGAGAGAAACTCCTTTTTCTATTTCATCTTTTAGATCAAAAATTATTTTTTTAAATTTGCCGCTTTTTGCTTGTTCAGCAATAGCTCCCAATGCGACACTGACAGAAAAGCCAGTCCTAATCATAACTTCCAGATTTTGGGTAAAGAAAATTTTATCAATGTGAGAAACTTTGTTTAATTTTTCGAGGAAACTGAAATTTATTTTTGATATTTTCTTTTCTTGATAACCGCTTAGAATCAAACCTTGATCAGCTAGTTTTTCTTTCAGCCTGTCGGGATTTTCGCAGCTTAACTTTCCAGAAACTTCTTCGCCTTTGGTATTTTTGGCTGTGTAAGTAAAATTGGTCATATTAATCTTTGGTAACTCTAATTATTTCCTCAATAGTGGTAATCCCATTCTTAGCCTTGATAAAGCCATCTTCCATTACAGTGATCATCTGTTGTTGTTCGGCCTCTTTACTCAGCTTTTCCTCCGAAACTTTATTGAGAATTAATTCGGATATTTCAGTAGTAATTTCGAGAATCTCGTAAATTCCGATTCGGCCTTTGTATCCTTCATTATTGCATTTTTTACAGCCCTTACCTTTAAAGAATAGTAAATCGGAAATCGGCAGATCGGCAGATTGGATTATCTGCTCACGTTCCATTACCTGAAGTAATTTATCAACATTAACGTTTTTCTTTAATTCCTCAATCTGTGATTTAGTTAAATTATAACTGGTAATACAAAAGGGGCAAATGCGGCGCACCAAACGTTGGGCAATAACAAGATTAGTAGTAGAGGCGATCAGAAAAGAGGGTACATCCATTTCTAAAAGTCGGGTAGGGGCGCTAACTGCATCATTGGTATGTAAAGTAGATAGGACCAAATGACCAGTCATGGCCGCGTGGGAGGCAATCTCGGCAGTCTCATTGTCTCTGACTTCACCAACCATGATAATATCTGGGTCTTGTCTAAGAATAGATCGCAGGCCAGTAGCAAAAGTAAAACCAATTTTTGGATTGATTTGACTTTGATTAACATGGGTAATCCGATATTCAATCGGATCTTCGATGGTAGAGATATTTACTCCAGGCTTGTTTAAAATATTTAGTAACGTGTAGAGGGTAGTAGTTTTTCCAGAACCGGTTGGCCCGGTGACCAAAATAATGCCGTGAGGTTTTCTGATACTTCTTTTTATCTTGTCTAAAGGCCTGGGCAGGAGGCCGAGTTGTTCTAAGGTTAGAACTTGAGCCGATTCGTTAAGCAGACGCATGACTATTTTTTCGCCGTCATAAATTGGCATGATGGACACGCGGAAAGCCACTTTATATTCATCAGTCTCGACTTTAAAACGTCCGTCTTGGGGAAGCCGATGTTCATCAAGTTTTAAATTAGAAAGAATTTTAATGCGAGCCACTACACCGTTTTGGATTTTTTTTGGCAGAGTCATTACCTGACGGAGAATTCCGTCGATACGATATCGGACGATCAATTCTCTCTCCATAGGTTCGATATGAATATCCGAGGCATTTTCAAAGATGGCGTATTCCAACAAGGTGTCGACAATCCTGATGACTGGCAAATCTTGAGCCAGCTCCTGTAGTTGTTTTTTCTCTTCTTTTTTAGATGCTGGTCCGTCGTCAGTAAATTCAGCAAAGCGGGCTTTTATTCCTTTATGAAATTGCTTGAGGGCGTCGTTTATTCCAGAAGGAGTTGTAATATGAATTTCCAACTCCTGACCCGTTTTTTTCTTGATAAATTCAAAAGTTTCTAAATCGTTGGGATCCAGGCAAGCGATTTTAAGGGCCTTTTCTGTTTTAGCAAAAACGATAATTTTGTGGGTCTGGACAATCGGTTCTGGAAGGATAGTCAAAATATCCCGACGGATGGTCTGGTTTTTTAAATCTATAAAAGGTAATTTAAAATAATTTGCAATGGCCTCAAATAAGGATTGTTCAGGAATAATTTTCTCGGTAACTATAATTTCCTCCAGAGGCAGTTGTTTACTTTTTACCTTTGCTTTAGCTTTTAAAAGCTCTGCTTTGGACAAGAGCTTGGATTTAACTAAAATAGTTTCCAGTAGTTTTTCTGAAATCATGAAAAAGATTTACTTTTTACTACTATATTATATCACATAAACGAATATTAGTCAAATTAATTCAGTAACTAGTACACTTGCAACTGGTAACTAGTAATAAGTAAAAAAATAAATCTCGAATTACTAATTACAAGTTACTAATCACTAAATATCGTATATCCAAATAGAATAACCGATTTGATCAATCGGTTGATAATTTAATAACCAAGAGAACTCTTTTTGTTTAGAAAACAGGGCAGTGACTGAGATGCCAATAGTGCCTTGCCAGTCAGGGTTAGCTTTTATCCGTTGGTTGTCTGGTGGAGACTGCCAGTCGATTCCGTAGCTGTGTGGGTCAACTGATCCAAAATAGTGCAAATAAATTGAATCAAGCTTGTTTTCCCCCATATACTTTTTTAACTGAATCAAACTTTGCCCCCAATCCAAATTCGAATCAGTAAGATACCGGTACCCATTACTTGGTCCACCGACTAATTCGTGAAAGTAAGAAATATAATGGGGATAGATTAATAAAGAGGAAACGATCAGATATAATACTAATCCCGAAGATATTATGGCAATAGCTCGGTGCCGGTTAAAATATCGACTTAGGAAAACGGCGATAATAATATAAATGAATGGATAAATTGGTAAGATATGCCGCCAACCAAGATTTATCTTACTGGTCAATGTCCAGACAAAGTAGATAAGCGGAGGAATAAAGAGAGTGTAATAAATAAATGGAAGGTTTTTAAAAAATAATCTTATTTTCCTGCTCTGGTTTTTAGTGTTTTTGTAGAAGTAAAAAACAAGAAAAGTACTAATAGCCATAATCAATAACAGAATAGTGGCTAGCGGAGTTTTGACCAGAAAAGCTACCGGAAAATAGTACCACCAACCAAAATCAGAATGACCGCCCAGTAAATAGGCGGTGTGACCAAAATAATTGTGCCTGGCCAACATATAAAAACCCTTGAAGTAGGAATAAGCCGGAACAGGGAGATTGTAGGTGACCCATTTGACGGCCTTTCCGTGCCAGGTGCTGGGGTCAACCGTTTTATACCAAAATCTGTCGAGATTATTCTTTTGAGCTAGATTAGCCTCTTGGAGGTTTTCTTCAAGAGTGGCGTAGAATTGTTCCACGGTTGGATCGGTTATCGGTTTTTTCAATTCGCACTGGTAACCAAGAAAAATAAAAAGATAGCTAATTATCAACATCAAGAAAGATACGCCAATTAATTTTTTGATAGACAGTTTATGCCCTTTGAGTAAATAGATTATGGTAAGGACAATAATAATTGGAATGAGGATGATTGAGGAGAATTTTGAAATGACTGCTCCCGCTAAGGCTAAGCTGACCCAAGTAAAGTTTGACCAATTGGGGTTTTTTAGATATTTAACCCACAAGAAAGTAGTTAACAAAAGAAAGAAAGTGATATATATATCAGATGTTACATACCGGGAATGGGCGATGATATTGGGATCAAAAGCGTATAGCAATAAGGCAATAAAAGCAGCCTTTTGATTGAAAAATGTTTTGGCAAATTTGAAAATTATCAAGCCAAGTAGTAAACTTAATAACATTGACGGTAAGCGCCCTAGGTTTAAAATCAAATTGTTACTGACCCGATTGTTGTGAATTAATTGCCGAGCGTATTCCCATTGATTATTGTCGGTGTATGATTGATCATCCAACTTGTTATCCAAATTCAAGA
>JAIWBS010000102.1:0-23211 GCA_048633705.1 Pirellulales bacterium | reverse complement strand
CGGTTTGTCCCAATTGGTTGACTAATAATTCTATCTGGTTATTTAAAAGGTTGCTGATCTTACCTGAACGGGAATAGGTTACTGGACTATTTATTAAGATGTTATCAGTTTGGTTAGTGGTTTTGGGTTTGTTATTATGATTTATGGTCGAGCCGGTTGATTCCAGATCAAGATTCAAAACACCAATTATTAACAATAAACAGGCTATTAGAATAATTGCAAAATAGATCTTTTGCTCTTTCTCTTTAAAAAGAGATGAAGGCGGTTTTTTGTTTGACATTTTAGTATTTTTGTGTTATTGTAGATTAACTTATTATTGTCCTAGCTTAGTAATTATTATATAATTATTAACGAGAGAGTGTCAAAATAAAGTTGATATTTGTAGTAAATACACCCCATTGTTAATTTAGATAATAAAGGCCAAAACACTTAAAAAATGGCCAAACGTTCACATAACAAAAAAAGATCTCTCGGGAAAAAAATAATTTCCCTAAGTTTTATAACTTCTAAAAAAACAGGATTAATGGTACTTATTGTAACTGTTTTTTCTTTTATTTTTTTGGGCTTTGTCAATTATGTTTATCCAGCCGAATGGACTGATCCTTCAGATTCAGAGGATCCGCCAGCTAGTACACATGACCAGCCACCAATCAATATTGGCCCGCAGAGACAGAGAAAACTTGGTCCCCTAACCATCCATCACGGCTTTGAAGCGGAAAATGAAGTTGTAATCGAAAGAGGTGATATGTTGGTGACCGGTGGCAACGCCTATGTTGACAATAATTTAATTATTAAAGAAGCCATGAGGGTTTATACCGATACTGGTTCTCGTTATGTCTTAATTAACCGTGCCGTTAGTGTAGATGACAATAAGGAATTACAGGTTGAAGGTCGAACTCATTTTGAGACTAGCGGGCTGGGTTGGGATAATAAGGTAGTCAGGGTGACCAGTAACATAAACACAGGACCAGCCTTAATCGCTCGAGTAACTGGTAAATCAGTGGGGATGTCAGCTAGAAATTGGTCTACGCATACTGGATCTATCGGGATTAAAGGATTGGGTGGTAGCGCTGATGCTGGCAAACACACTTTTGGAGTTTATGGTTTAGCAGGCGAGAGAGAAAGCCCCACGGTAGTTTCAACCGTTCCTTATGCTGGCTATTTTAAAGGGATGGTTTATTTTGACCTAGCGGCCGGTTCAATGCAACCTTTTTATATTAATTCTGATGTGACAGTTGCCAATTTAAATGTAGATACTTTGGATGGGAAAAGCTGCGAGGATGAATTTAACTGTGATTTTTGTCTGGAAAGCATGGTGGCCGCTGCTTTTGTTATCCCCCAAGCTGATGATTCAAAATCGCAACCAGGCGGTTTAAATCTGTCTGGTTCTGCCCAGTTCGACAGGGGAGTTTTGACCAAGGGTCTTGATGCGCAAAGACAAAATTCGGGTAAGGCAGTATTTTGTCAGGGGCCTAATACAACCGAAAACAGTAATTCGTATGCTATATACAGTCTGGCCGGATCAGGACCCGGGGATGATTATGCTGCTTATTTTTCCGGTCCAGTTTACTTTGTCACTCCGGAAGAAGCTTTATCCATCAATTCACGCGCCTCAGTTTTAAATCTTAATGCAGAGAAATTAAACGGTTATCAAACCAGTGATTTTAAAAAGTATAGTGACCTGGGAAATGGTATTAATCATCTCGATGATTTATTAATCAGATTACAGACCACCTCACCTGGCTTTTCCCAGAATGGCCATTTGGTCATAAACGGCTCTTCTCAATTAACCGGTAGCCTGATTGCTCCAAAAATTAGCTTGAGGCAAGACAGTGACTCAGGAAAGACTCTTGAAATTACTGGATCAGATGTGCCAAACAGTTACGCTGTCTTGGCTGAAGCGACCTATGGTCAAGCAGGCCTTTTTAGGGGTGATGTAAAAATTAATAATCACAATCTATATTTACAAAAATATATTGAATTATCGGAAAATAGCCAGGCCACAAACACTGCTTTTATTCCAGCTGGTCAAAGTGCTGTAACTTTAACCAGTGATTTTTATGATCAGTCAAACAGTTTGATATTTACCTCAATATCTCATTTAGTTAGCAATTCAGAAGCCTTTAGTTTATTAGTGACCAAAAATACCGGAGATTTCACTGTTTCCCTATTTTCTCCACCTGGTAATCAAGCAAATCAGGATATTGAGTTTGATTATTTTATTGTCAATCAACAATAATGCCAGCCAGCAATCAACGAAAAATTAATTTAATGGTCAAAGCCTGTTTATTGGTTACTTCTTTTATTTTTGTTATCAGTATAGTCAAAGTGGTAGAAGCAGCCTGGCAAGAGCCGGATCAGCTGCCGCCTTTGGGTCAGTATTCTTATCCGATTACTGTTTCTTCCAATCCCCAAGCCAAAGCTGGCTTTTTTCAAATAATCGGCGATAACAGTATTGGCAGTTTAACGGTCTTTACCGGTGATTTGGAGGTGTTGTCTTCGGACCTGCAGGTGGAAAGAAATTTGGAAATGACCTCAGGTGAAGATGGTAAATATCTGACAGTGGGAACCGACGCTCTGCAAGTAAGGTCAACTCCTTCAGGAATGGACAAAGTAAGAATCAACAGCAATCAATGGGACTGGGATTCAGAATTAGTAGTTGAAGGTACAGGTCTCTTCGTCAGTGATTTAGATACGGCGTTAGTTGTTGAAAGCGATGAGTCATATTTTAGTGGCGATTGGGATTCAGCCATTCATGTAGATAATAATAACATTACCCCTATGTCTGTTGGTGCAGCTATTGTCGGCTTCAGCAACTCAACCTATGGTGGGGGAGGGATACTTGGTAAAGGAGGGGATGTCCTTACTGGCTCTGATTATTCTTATGGCATCTTTGCCGAATCCGGTTCTGGCCGGGGCGATGACTACGCTGCTTACTTTGATTCCCACGTCGGTATTGATCATTTCGATTTCAGTTATCTTAATCAATATTACGATTTAATTACTCCCCGCGAAATGCATACCGCCACTTTATTAGATGATGGCACAGTCTTGGTGGCTGGTGGAATAGGAGAGGCAGGATATCTACAATCAGCCGAGATTTACGATCCTTTAACCCAGGGATTTACTGCCTTGGTTAATGACATGACCAAGCGGAGAAGTTCTCATACCGCTACTTTATTAGATGACGGTCGGGTATTGCTAGCGGGTGGCTATAATGGTGGGTCATTCCTGAATACGGCGGAGATTTATGATCCTCTCCTTCAGACTTTTACAGCAGTGGGCAATCTGAATGAGAGCAGAAGAAAGCATACAGCCAATTTGCTATCTAACGGCACAGTATTAATAATCGGAGGTTCTTATGGAGCAGGCCTTTATAGAAGTACCACAGAGATATTTGACCCGCTTACTGAAACATTTTCACCCGGATCTAACCTGAGTGTAGGTAGATCAATTCATACTACTACCACCATGCCGCCTGGAGCAAGCACAGACGTATTGTTTATTGTCGGGGGACGTGATGCAACTGGCACTCTAACTAGCGTGGAAATCTACCGGGACGGGGTGATCACCCCTTTAGGAGCAGATCTAAAAGAAGATAGAGGATATCACACCGCTACCGCGTTGGATAACGGGGATTTGCTGGTGGTTGGCGGCTATACTGATGATGGGGCTGGTGGCCTGGAAGCCAGGGGAGCTGAATTATATGATTCGTTGGCTGGCTCTTTTGAGATAATCGGCGATTTTCTATACCCGAGATACAATCACTCGGCTGTTAAAATGGGCAACGGCTTAGTCTTGATCAGCGGTGGTAGCGAATCGGCAATAAAAGTTGCCACTGAAATGGAGGTGTATGATCCAGAAGCAGGTGAATCTGGTGAATTTATTGATGAATTTAATTATACAGAAGATGACGAGATAGTGGCTCATACCGGTTTCCCGGAGTTTCACCCGCCGAGTATGGGTACACCCAGATACGGTCATACCACGACAAAGCTGGCTAATAATCAAATTATAATTGTCGGCGGTAGAGACTTATCCGGAATAATCAAAAGAGACGATGGTAGTAATCAATCAATTTCCGAAATAACTGATCCAGCTCTAGAAATGAATTGGAGCGGAAAAGCCAATAATTTAAATGCCCAGTTTTTAGACAGCCACCCAGCTGAAGATTTTGTTGATGCCGCTTCCTGCGGGGTGAAAGCGGGCGCCTTAGGACTGGATACCAATGAAGAAGCCAATATTCATATGACCGGTTTAGGGATTTTTGATGGAGGTTTAGCTGTTAGTCTGGTTGATTCTTTGACTGAATCTGCTGTATCAGCCATTAATCAGTCTGATTTTGGCGGGACCAGTCTTTATATTACGGGACCTCATTCTACCTTGGAAAAACCCTCTTATGGATTATACAGTGTAGCCCAGGATAATAACTGGGCTGGGTATTTTGAGGGAAAGATCAGGATAGAAACGGACAAATCTGGATTGGGTTCATTTATTTATGTTGACTCACTAAATAATCCAACCAAGGGAATTGAATCAGCCCTACTATCTGATGGTCGGGTTTATCTAGCAGGTGGCAATCGGGGCAGTTTTGGTGATGATGATTTTGTTAGTGATGCTTATCTATTTGATCCTAACACAGAGAATTTACAATCAATCGAACCCCTGCCTTCAGCTCGGGCCTATCATCAAGTGACTGCTTATGGAGATGGGGTTTTAATCACCGGTGGTTACAACAATACTTCAGGTCAGGTGCTTTCTTCAGCCGTTTTTTACCAACCGGATATAGGGTATCAGAAAACCGATCTTATTCTGCCCAGAAGCAATCATACGACTACTTTATTGGAAGATGGTCGGGTGTTTATTGCCGGTGGTTTTGACAATGCGGTTTATGGTCAAGCCGTTGATTATACAGAGATTTATAATGATGGTATTAAAAGCGGCCCCAAACTGCCAGACGGACAAGCCAAGGGTAATCACACCGCTACTTTATTATCCGATGGTCGGGTTTTATTAGTTGGCGGAACAGATAGAGTAAATGGCGACTATCGCACTCAAGGATTAATCTATGATTCAGAAGATGATCAAATCGACCTGACTGCTAGCTTAACTCAATCAATTTTTCATACAGCCACTCTATTGCCTAACGGCAAAGTATTAATTACCGGTGGTTTATATCAAGACAAAGCCTTAGCCACCGCCCTGCTTTATGATCCAGCCAAAGATTCAGTTATTCTATTGGCAAATCTTAATCTTGCCAGATACGGGCATCAAGCTTTTAGTTTGTCAGATGGCCGGGTTTTATTAGTGGGCGGGAAAAATGAAAATAGCTATCTAGGTAGTTTAGAAATATATAACCCTAATATTGGAGAAAATGGTGCTTTCCAGCTGGTTCAGACTAGTTTATCTGAGCCAAGGGCCTTTTTAACAGCTGTTGAATTGGGCAGTGGGGCGGTGTTGATAGCCGGAGGGGAAAATCAAAACAATAAACTCAATTCTGTCCGATTGTATGAACCTTACCAACCGCCATTGATGGTGGCTAACAATTCTTTAGTTCCTAATCTTAATGCTCAATATTTAGACGGATATCAGGCCGAAGAGATTGTCTTGGCTTCTGAAGATATAAATTCGCAATATTTTAAGATTAACCAAGATTTTAATCTTCCTCGGGCAGGGGATAATAGTCTGAATCTTTTGGGCAATATCTGGTCCGATCAAGAAATTGTGGTAGAGAATTCCAGCCAAAGCGGAGTAACTGTTATGGCTCAGGCTAATGACCTGTATGGCCTGTACGCCAAAAACACCAATGGATCACCAGCTGTTTATAGTGAAAACAATGATGGCTGGGCCGGCTTTTTTTCCAATGGCAGCAAGGACAGTCGAACTGAAATTGCCGGGAAATTAGTGATGGCAGGCAAAGGGATTACGTTTACTGGACAAAGCCCAGCTGGTAAAGGCGCAATCTCAGGGGGTTCAAATTCCGTGACTATTGCCAGTAGTTTTATGAATTCAGCTAGCATTGTCCTGCTTTCTTTGACCAATACTGGTGATAGTCAACAATACTTCACTTTACGAGTTTCTGAAAAAGCAGAAGGCAGTTACACCGTGGAAACCTATCCAGCTGTAGCTCACAGTGGGGTCGAATTTGATTATATGATTATTAATTAATTAAAAAAGTGGCTAATTGGCGAATGACAACTAGAACTTCAACGGGCTATGCTTTGGTAATAGCCGGGTTGAGTTTTGTTACAGCCGTAGTTGCTTTTGCCTGGTCTGACCCGAATCTAAATATGCCTTCACTTAACCCGACCACTAATTCAATTCCCTTAAATTCATCCGATGAAAGACAAACCAAACAAGGCCATCTGGATGTCCACAGTATGTTAGTAGAAAGTGGCGCCTTAGTAGATAATGATAGCGGAGACGGCAATTTAATAGTGGAAGGACAATTATACGATAGTGGAGGAAATACCACCATTGAGGGAGATTTATTTATTGATAATGACGCATTAAACCCTTTTCTAATAGTTGATGATACGGATAATGAAGTGGGAATTAACAAAACTGGAATCGGAGACATAACCGCCAATTTAGACGTAGCAGGAGAAAGCTTATTCTCTCTGGTTAATGCCTCTTCTGATAATGCTCTCAGAATTGAAGCTTGGGGAAATGATGATAGTGGTACCGGTCTTGATGTTTACTTAAATTCCAGCTCTGATTGCTACTTTGCTATTGAAGCCAGCAATGTGATAGGACCAGGGTCAATTGGGGCTGAAGGAGTGGGGGGGGTTAGAGCAAGGGCTGGTTCAGCTGCCGCCGAGCATTACACCTGGGCTCTCTTTGGTTCAGGCGGAGGCCCACCTCTTTTGGATCGAGGCAACTGGGCCGGTTATTTCAAGGGTCGAATGAAGATAGAAATCGCCTTTCAGCCCGGTCCCACAACAGAAAATCAAACAATTTATCATACGGCTACTAAACTAACTGAGGATCCGTATACAGGCAAAGTATTAATTATCGGAGGAGTTGATGCTCATGAAACATATCCTTTGGACAAACAAATATTAAGATTTTCCGACCAAGTCAGCGTTTTTGACTCATCATATGATTCGCTGAACTACAATATCCCACCAGGCAATCCGGTAGAGAATGCTTCATTGAATATCCCCCGTTCCAATCACACGGCCACTCTAATGCCTGGTACCAATTATGTTGTTGTGGCTGGAGGTTTTTCTGGTGAAGTCGGGGCAATAGAGGAATTCGAACCAACTAATAGTATTGAGATATGTTATATTTCTGGAACTGCTGATGTTTGTGTAGGAGGACCTGATAATGGTGATTTTTGTGTCATTATTCCAGAACCTGATGGTTGTGAGGATCCGGGTACTTGTACTCATGCAATTTATACTTCATGCGATACTTACATGGGTCTTCAATTGAACCAAGCCAGAGCCAATCACGCGGCTGTGGCCATTGACAGTGATGAGTTTCTAGTGTTCGGAGGAGAATATAAAGACGCTCAAGGAGAACACCAGACCTTGAATTCAATTGAAAGGTGTAATACTACTACCAAGGTTTGTCAAACTATGCCCCCCCAGGCAAGCCTAGCGGCTCCTCGGGCTAATTTGACAGCCACCTTGCTAACTGTGGGAAATCAAGTACTGATTGCCGGTGGACATAGTGATTACTATAGTTATCCTAATACAACTGAGATTTACCAGTACGATCTTGGCAATCCAACTTTGGATCAAGTATTAGACGGACCCGATTTTTCTTCTTTAGGAGCCGGCTATGAAGGCCGCACCTTTCATACCGCCACTTTGTTAAGTAGTGGAGAGGTGTTTATAGCCGGAGGTTATTACGAACCAACTGATTTTAACTTTATTACGCATAAACACACAGATACTACGGCGATATACGATACTGGAACACTGATAGCCGGACCCAATCTATTGGAAGAAAAATCTCGACATGCCGCTGTATTATTGCCTGATAATAAAGTGATGATTCTAGGTGGGGAACGAGGCGGTATTTCCAAGCCGCTAGGTCCTAAACACGGTAACGAAATTTTTAATATCGCCACTAAGCAAATGAGTGAAGGTCCTCCCTTTTTGGATGGCAGCGGCCGGATGAATTTTACGGCTAGTATGTTAGATGACGATAGAATACTGGTGATCGGCGGTCAGGGCGGCTGGCATTCTGGTATGGAGGGACCAGATTTGGATGATGCAGAAACTTTTGATTATTTTGAGCCTCATGATGATTTCTTTGATGTGATTCCTTCTGCAGATTATCCTGGCAATGGAGCTGACCAGGGTTTTACTGAATTAGCTGATGGCCGAGTGATGCTGATAGGAGGTAAATCCAGAGCTTATACCTGGGATAATTATATTACCCTGTGGGACTATAGTGCTGATCTGGGTGCCAAAGATAGGTTTCTTTCAGCTGATGTGCGCTTGGATCAGTCAACTGGCAATCCAACTGTCACGCCGACTGATATGGCTGGTAATTGGTGGCAAGACGGGAATGATTTAGCTTACCGTCAACGGATCAAAATTGTGAATAACGACGCTAATCCCTTAAATACCGGATACACCATAACCGTGCCTTTGGAAATAGACACTTGGCGAAATAGAATCAGGGGCGATTTCAAAGATTTGCATATTGTCTATTATGATTCAATTAATCTTCAGTGGACAGAGGTTGACCGGCTAGTAGCTGAAGATGAAACATATTTTTATGTCGATTTTGCTTTGCAGGAGGAAATTGCCGGATCGACTACCAACAATTATAGCTATTCAATTTACTATGGGTACACCGGAGAGGGTACTCCGGTTGATGATCCGCCAGCTGACAAAAATAATATTTATGAAATCTGGGAAGATTTTTCTAGCGGGGAGATACCTTCGGGCTGGGAGGTTGATCTCTATGCTCCCGGTGAAACATTGGATATTGATAATATTCAGTCAGAATATGCAGTTCGTACCTTGAGTCACGGTGACCGGGGAGGGGTGTCGGGGATTGATTATCTAGATCATACTTCGACTATTACTATTACCGTGAAAGACAGTGCAGGTATACCGATAGAAGGAGCCACCGTAACAATGAGATGTGACAAGGTAACACCGGGTGATTGCACGGATGCCGTATTTTTAGGTGGCCCAACTGCTATTAACCAAGGAGACGGTACATATACCATAACCTTTACTGCTCCACTGGCTGAAGGTAGTTATAGCTTCGATCCGATTACCGGCGATTATGATTTGGCAGCCCAGGCCCAAAAAGCCGGTTATGACGACAGCCAATGGGAAACTTGGGCCGATATAATAATCACCCAAGAACCGGTTATTAATGATTTTGATTTAGTGGATTTTATCTGTATTAGTACATGTGATGATGGTGTTAATAATGACCCTTATTATTGCGACGGGACAGTTCGGCTCAGATCAGAAGGGATACCAGTAACCAATGCCGATATAGATCCGAATAGTTGTCCGGATCACTGGATTGATCACGTTAAACAAATTTGTATGGAGGACATTACTTATACTTGTATTAGGACACCGGAAAATGAGTTTTCTGATGGTGATTACTTCATAATAGAGTCAAATAAAACATACGCTAGGGGTGGCTGTGATTTTTATGTGAAGGCAACCAAGGTCAATTATCAGGAAGCTGAAGTTCAAGAATACCCAATCTGGTATGAAGAAATGTGTATTGTTGGTTATGCCCCAGACCAAACAGATCAAAGAGTGAAAACAGCTGATTCTTGTCAACCTGCTTTTATTAATTCTCTATTGGGAATCGATCAGGTATTTGCCCGGGAATATATAGATTCGCCTGTTTTGGTCCAGGCCGGTTCTGATGTTAAAAATAAAATAGCTCAAGTCCAGCCGACTGGAATTGTCTTGGGGGAGAAATCGGAAGTTCCTTTGATTCAGGTGACTGGCGAACAATTGGAAATAAACTCCTATCTGGGTGCCTATGGTCATATCGAATACCCGGAAACAGGAATCGAACTGACGCCTTATCCCAATTTGATTTTTCAGGCGGAAATCAAGACTGAACCTGGCAATAAAACAGAAGATGAGCTGAGTATGGGTCTGGCTATCTATTGGGATAAGTACAATTGGGTTCAATTGAGGCAGACTATTGTGGAGGGAGAGGCAGTAGGTCAGTGGATGATAACAGGAGTGGACGGGGAAGGTAACAAAACAGACTACCCACCAGATCCAGAAAAGGCCGACTTTTTTGTCAATGAATATTACTGTGTTAGAATCGAAATGGACAGTGACGGAATCGATTTCAAGATAGCCAAACTGGATCCTGGGGAAACTTGTGATAACGTCGGTTCACTTTACGATTTAATTTCTGATATTAATCGTCCAGAATCAACTACCCCGGCAAAAATAATTGTTGGTACCGGTACAGGCATTGGTGAAGCCAGTGATTCCAGTGATTTGGATAATGTTACCACTGTGGTGGAAGAAACCAATCAGTATTACGCTGATAATGTTTTGGCCAGAGGTGTCGCCGCTAGTACCCCCGAAGTCAGTGTAGTGGAGAATGTCAGTACAGACAGTTCCAGCCTAGAATCAATATTGATTCTAGGCGGAGAAACCAAAGCTGGAGTAGTAAATCAGTATTGCCTTTATTATCCTGATTTTTCCATTAATGACACAGAAGGAGGGATTGACTGCTACAATTTACCAGATGGTGGTCGGGCCCGTCATACGGCCACGGTGATTGAGGACGGTCGTATCTTTATTGCCGGGGGATATGGAGATTTGAATCATGGACAAGCCGCCCTGTCTTCCGTGCTGATTTTTCAGCCCCTTGATGGCAGTTTTGAGGTTGCCCCCTTTGAGCTGCTTGATCCCCGGGCCAATCATACCGCTCATGCTTTAGGCGGCAATAAAGTATTATTAATCGGCGGTAATGATACAATAGAAACCAATTCTCTTAATACAGCCGAAACAGTCATCGTGGATAACCCTGGTTTATCTGAAATAATGTGGGACATTAAAGGAGCCAGAAGTTACCACAGCTCAACAGAAATTGACTACAGTGAATTTTATCCAGCTGACACCAAGGTTATTTTCGTGGCTGGAGGTAAGGATATGAATGAAAATTTGGTTCACGGTGGTAAAGTTTTAGATACTACTGCCTATTTTCTGTTCGATGAAGTAGGGGGACTTTCGGTCAATCAAGGACCCATTTTGACCACGCCGAGGTTTAACCATACAGCTACGGTTACGCCGGAGGAGCCGGAGGAGAGAATTATCATTATTGGCGGTGAAAGCCATCATCATTTTTCAATCAGTAAATCAGAGTTGATTGAAAAAGACGGATCCGGTAGTTTTATTAAAAAAAGTGTGGCTAATCCAGAATGGCTGTATATTAATTGGCAAAGAACCCGCCATAATGCCTTTTTAGCGCCTGATAACCAAATCTATGTTTTCGGAGGGATGAGCGCCTGGTGGTCCCTTTATGGCCTGGGTAGTAACATCAGCATTTATGAGGAAGCTAGTGTTAAAGTAGGCAATACAACCATGGTCGAAAATCTCAATGCTGATTATTTGGACGGTTATGATTCTAGTGAGTTTGTTCTGGTAGGAGAAGAGGAAGAAATGAAAGCAGGGGCAGTTGGAATTGATCAAGACCAGGTCCAAATCGGTAATCTTCATATGGGCCAATTAAGCTTTGTCAATGATTCAGGTTTAAATCCTGATCAACCGGCTGGTTTAGTGGCCACCAGCTCTCAGGCAGATGATCCAGCCATTTCTGTCCAACCGATGGCCAACGGCGACAATAAATCTCTTTATATCGAAACTGAGTCAAAAGGAGAAAAAGTTTATGGTTTATATGCTAAAGCCGGGGAAGGTAGCGGACAAAATCTGGCCGGTTATTTTGAGGGACCGGTTTATTTAGCCAATCCAGAATTTTTAACTTTAGACTCAGCTGATTTAATCACCAATCTCAATGTTGATCACTTAAACGGTTATGATATTGATGATTTTGTCTTGAAAAAGGATTTGGCTAATTACGTTAAGTTCAATTCACCAAATACCCAAATAGGCAATATTCATATGGCTGGGATTGTTAGTTTGTTTCAAGACAGCGATTTAGCCACTTTATCCATTAATTCATTGGGCACTGATCCGGCCATTTATGCTTACAACGGAGGAATTTCTTTGTCAGGCGGACAATACTCATTATTGGCCAGGGCTGGTTTATCATCAGAAATCAACTGGGCTGGTTATTTCCAAGGAGACGTTGAGATTACCGGTGATTTGGAAATGGAAAACGGGAAACTAGTGTTTAGCGGCGAAGATACAGCAACGGGCTCAGGGCAAATATGGACGGGCAATAATTGTTCGGACAATATCTGCCGGGATTATCTGGATAATACCGCCAAAGTAATTCTATCGGTTACAGAATATGGCCAAGACTCCAATGATTACAATGTCCGGGTCCAGCCAGCCGATAACTGTTTTCAAGTCTGCACTTTTGGTGACATTGGTAATCCGGCTGTTAACTTTGATTATCTAATTATCAAATAATAATTAATTTTTCAAAACTATGAAAAAAATCCAACAAGATTTACTAAGAGGCAGTTTGATAACTATAGCTGTTTTGATTATCTCCGCTTTTGTTTTGGGCTTAAACGGGTTTGTCCAGGCTTGGTCTCCACCTGGCGATAATCCACCTCTTGGTGCAATTTCTGCTCCACTCAATGTCAGCAGCAGCACTCAGAAAAAAACCGGTTCATTGTCGATTGATCAATTTGGCGATCATGGTTTGATTCCAGAAAATGCCCTTTCTTTGCATGTGGCTTATGATCAGGTTAATGGTGTTATGGGTGATGGTGATGACTTAGGATTATCAGGTTTATACATAGAGCAGGACGTAATGGATGGAGTAGCTGGCTCCAGTTACTACGGATATGCGGCTTATTTTAAGCACAATGTTCAATCCGGTGTAAATCCTGATGATAATCGCTTGGAAGGCGGTTATGCTGGTTATTTTAATGGCAATGTAAAAATAACCGGAGATTTGGTGGTAACAGGGACATCTTATACTGGGGAAGTTGCTGGAGCTTCTACGGTTTTTACGGCTTTTCAGTGCAATCGGGATGATAATAGTTGTAGCACTGCCAATCAACCTACCTGCCAAGAAAAATGTATCAATGCCTCAGATCCCGGTTCGGGCTTTTGCGGTTCAGCCTGGATAGAAGATGATCAAGGTTATTTAAAGAACTTCACTTGTGATGATCAAAGTGGACCGGTGGGCACCGTAAAATGCAACTGTTTGAGCTTTGATTAATAATTGAATAAAAAAGATTATTTCATGGAACGAAAGAAAAAAACCAATAAACTGATCTGGCTGATCGTAATTTTATTGGCAGTCGGAATTATCTTTCAACTGGTCAATTATCAGCTATCTAAAGTCAAAGTGGTTGTATACGGCACCAGCACTGATTCGGTAACTATGGCAGTAGAAAATATTCTGGCTGATTTGCAAAATAAATTTGGCCCAAGAATGAAAGTAGATGTAAAAGTAGTAGCCAGGCAGCTGGAAGATGGCACTATTTTGAGTCTGCAAACCCAAAATGCCGAGATTGCCGATTTTGACTTGGCGGAAAATATCCGTCAGGCAGTGATCAAAAAGTATTGGCCGGATAAATACCTAGATTACTTAGTGGTCCGCAACACAGATATTTTTAATACTAGTTGGCAGTATTTTGCCGAGTTTGCCCAAATTGATACAGCTAAAGTCTCCGAAAAAGTAAATAGCGAAGGCTGGGATTTGCTAAAGGGCCAAATTACCCAATTTGAACAAGCCCGCCAAGCCCTAGCTTCCAACATCAACAGTCTCCCCCTCGTTTATATCAATGGAAAATTATATACCGGGGCGGTTGATCATTTTTCCTTGGCAGCGGCAGTGGCCAAACCGATTGTCCGGGGCTGGCGCGACAACTTACCCAAAAACACCAAATACAGTTTTTTCAACGATAAAATCAGTTTCCGGTCTTGGACCAAATTCCAATACAACGGAATTTCCGAATGCTATAATGATTTTGATTGTAACGATGAATCTGACAAGAACGGTATCTGCCAAGATGTAGGAACCAATACCGCTCGATGTATTTATGCAGTCCCGGCCGAAGTCAGTTTAACCGTATTAAACGATAAAGACTGTGCTACTTGCAGCCCTGATTATACGGTGGCCAACTTACAAAGGGATTTTAAGGGTTTAGATATGAAAGAAATTGATGTGGTTTCTAAGGAAGGAGATATATTAAGAAACGAAATCGGTATTCAAGCCTTACCGGTTTATCTGTTTGATGCCAGTATCGAACCAGCTACTAATTTTTCCGCTTATGTCCAATTGGGTTATCTGGGTCAGCTGACCGGAGATGGAAACTACAAGTACGCTTTGGTGCAAGCGGGTATACCCGGAGTTTTATTAAACCGGGATGTCAAAGAAAAGCAATTGGATATATATGTGATGAGCCATTGCCCTTACGCTATGGTTTTAGAAGATGCTTTGATTGATTTGAAAGAAGATATCAATTTCGATTTGGCCGTTCATTACGTTTTGTTAAATTCTGTTGATGAGCAAGGTCAGGTCAGTTTGCAGCTGTCCAGCCTAAATGGTGAAGCCGAATATAACGAGAATATCAGGCAGTTGGTAATTCAAAAATATTACCCTGATCAATTCTTGGCTTATTTGAAAAAAAGAAATCAAGATATTACGGCTGAAGATTGGCAGAGTGTAGCCCAATCGGTAGGAATTGACGTGGATAATGTTGCTGCCAAAGTAGCTTCAGAAGGGGAAGAGCTGATTAAAGCAGATGCCCAACAGGCCTTGGATCTGGGTATAAATTCTTCTCCGGCCTATTTATGGCAAAATCGCTATTTCGGCTTCGGAGTAGCCAATCTGACTCAGTTCGACAAATTTGAGGGTTTAACTATCAGGGATCAGGATCTGGGTTTTTGTATCAATCAATAAGAAATAATAAAAAAGTAAATTTAGAATTTAGATATTAGAATTTCGAATTTATCTTTATGGGCTTAATTAAAAACAAATCAGCTAATTGGATTATGTCCAGCCTACTAGTAGGAGTAGCTTTGATTTTGTTTTTGAGTTTTTCTCCTCAAGAAGCTGAATCTCAGAGCTATTTCGATATGGTGGGTTGGGGCTGGTTGGGCTCTAATTGTATTCCTGGTAAAGATTGTGATAATCCCGCTGATCCTAACTATGCTATCACTCCACCGATTGGCTGGATTAGTTTCAACTGTTCCCAGCCGGATCCGGAATACAATGAATGTGAATTTTCTCAGTATAGGGTGCAGATAGATATTACTGATTTGAGCGGTGATAGCAGCGTAATAGGTTCAGCCTGGATCGGCAACTATGATGCTGCTAACGAATCTGACCAAGCCCCTATTGGTTGGATAAACATGGACGCCGGGGCGCCTGATTTTGCCAGCGACATGGATTATCACCACCAAGTTAAGGTCACACTGATTGGTTCAGATCTTTATTTAACCGGTTGGGCCCGGATTGAAAGTATTGGTCAACAGGAAGGTGGAGATTCTGACGATGGCTGGATCCGTTTTTATTGTGCTAATGATGACGAATGTCCAGGTGCCCACTATGGAGCAAAAATAAATCTAGAAGGAACAACCATTACCGGTTCGGCCTGGACCGGCCATCATTCAGAAGGGGGATTTGGCTGGATCCATTTTTACAACACAGGATTTATTGAAAGACCATCTCTAATTGTCCATAAAACAGATT
This sequence comes from Pirellulales bacterium, assembly GCA_048633705.1. GTDB lineage: Bacteria > Patescibacteriota > Patescibacteriia > JBDRGY01 > JBDRGY01 > JBDRGY01. Next base: position 7,407 of record JAIWBS010000102.1, on the reverse strand, counting down.
TAGGCGAGCCGCCCTATGCTGGAGCCATCTATGCTGATTCTTTTGCTTCATTGTCTTGTGATGGATTGGACCTTCTGGAAGATGATGAACATGTGGAATACGGTTTCAAACAGGATGGTCAGGCTGATTGGCTGACTTTATTGCCGGGTGATATTGGGTACAACGTAGACCTGCTGCCACAGCCAGGATTGGATGACACCTATTTTGATTGGAGCACTTCTGGTATTTCAGAAAACACTTATAATCTGCGCTGCCGCATCTGCGGTTCTGAAGGCGGTCTGGAAGAATGCACTGAATACTCAAACATTGTAAGTATTTCGCTAAGTCGTTCCTGTGATAGTTATGATTTTTGTGAAGATTTTACCGATACCACAAATAATGACCTGGCTGCCACTACCGGTAATTGGGACACGGACAGCTGGTTGGCTGAATCACAGATAGATTTTGACAGTGCTGTTTGGGGGCCAACTCCTGACAATACCGCTACTCAGTATGGGTCCTCAGTTGTTTATGACGGAAAAATTTATCTTTTGGCCGCTACTTTTCAGGTTTATGTACCTAGTAGCGGACAATGGTATACTCTGACCGATAAGGCTGATGTGGGAGGCGAGGATTATCAGTATCCGATGTTGTCAGCTTATCAAGACAAGATCTACGCCTTTGGCGGTTATATTGATGGGGTAGGAGCCATTGACAAAATCCAGATTTACGACATTGCCACTGATACCTGGTCGTTTGATGACGATGATACTTTAAGCTTGGCTCGTTTTTTTGGTCAAGCCGTTACTTACGACAGTAAAATATATATTATCGGCGGGAAGAACTTTACGGGCAGTAATGCCTATTACAAAAAAGTGGATGTTTATGATACTACCATGAAGGATATTATTGATGACGGTACCCCGGACATCAAGCACGCTCGAGCCGATTTTGGCCTGGAAGTAATTCAAGACAAATTTTATATTATCGGTGGTTTTTGTCCAGATGGTGAAACTAATTGTACACCTTCGTACACTTATGAAACTTCAGTCGAAATATATACACCAGGTGAAGACTGGGATGCAAGAGCGTCTCAATTCGCAGAAAACTTGGGAACAATCAAGGATTCAGCTTCTTGGCAAGGAAAAATTTTTATAGCTGACGGCATCGGCAAAAGCTTTAAATATATAGATGCCTTAGATTTAACAGTTACCAGTTTAACCGATCGTATAATACCCAGAACTGCTTACGCGGTTGATGTAGTTGATAACAAACTATTTATTATAGCTGACATAGAAGGTACTAACAAAACAGAGTCATTCTCAGCCTTTTTTTCTACAGATTCTGATTCTTATATTCAATCAGGCAAGATCAATACCACTACCTTAAATATCGATCGAGCTACCTTGTACGCCAAATATTTAGACAATGGCCAAACCGTCAATTTTGAGATGAGCAATAATGGGGGAGGTAATTGGTATCCTGTTACTCCGGGCGATGGAGGTGAAATTGATTTTGGTGGCATGGCTGGCAGTGATTTGCGCTGGCGAGCAGTTCTGTCTTCATTACCTACCGATCCAGATGTTACCCCTAGAATTTACAAAGTAATGTTGAAATACAGTTATTTATTGGACAAAAATGTTTATGGCTGGGGTTGGCTAGGAGCGGATACTCAATCTGATTGGGGTAATACTTTGGGCTGGATGTCTCTAAATTGTGAAAACAATTTTTACGATCCCAGTAGTTATACATGCCATTGCGCTACTGATGATTTTTGCATACCATCTGATTCCAGCTACGTGAATTACGGAATGAGAGCGTTTATTCAGCAGTCTGGTGACAGTCCGTTGTCCGGCAAGATGTGGTTAGGAGATATGGATATGGCTCAGGAAGGTCCAGGTGGTGTATGCGGAGGCTATTGTACATTACAATACGAAGATAACGATATTTTGTGTTTAAGAGATATTGAATGTGCCAATCATGTATTTGGGGATTTAGGGGCTTGTAATAGGCCAGTTCCCGATTACAGCCAATGCTACGCTACCGGTTATCTGCAGACGGATGCTTTTAAATCATGCGTTGGTGGCAGCAATGACGGTACCATCTGTACGGATGCTGGTGGTGAATGTGAAGACGGAGGGGCTTGTAAATGGGACGCCCCACCAGGTGCCAATCGGGATACCTGGGATCCTTACCTGATAACCGTTGAAGAGAGTGGAGAACCGGTTACCTATCAGACTTACGCCAATATCGAGGAAGAATCAGGCCATTTCCTAGTCAATGGCTGGGGCCGGTTTTTATCTCTGCGCCAAGAAGGTGTTGATCAAGGACAGTTTGACTGGGGCTGGGTCAGGTTTGGTTCAGCTAATGTTTGTGTTGACAGTGCATCTTCCTGTATTGATGATACTGGCTGCCCAGGCGACATAGTTACAGCCACAAAGTGTGATATCTCATTGGGTAGATGTTACGTAGAAGCTGTTGAATCTTGTACTACCAATGATGGTTGCAATGATCACCCAGGTACCACATGTGCTTCCTGGTGCGGCACGGATAACGATAAATGCACTGAACTGCATAGAATTTATACCGACCATCCGATACTAAGGGGTTATGCCTGGTCTGGTGGAGGGACAACCGTATCTGGTTACAATAATCAGTTGGGTTTGGGCTGGATTCGATGGTCGCCCAATTTATCCGCCACGAATTATTTCCAGACTCTTTGGGGGGATATATATCTGAGAGAGGGTGGAGTAGTTGAAACTCCAGTCGATCATTTCAGCGCGACGTATTTTATTCACTACACAGATACTATACCAACTGGTTTTACTACCCATGAATTAGGTATAATTGCCGAAATCGAAGATATTGATTTTCCCGAAGGAACAGAGGTATATCGGAACGCTTTGGGCCGCTTGGATTATGATGAGATTATCAATCAGGGGGAAGAAGGAATGGGCAGGTACGGCTACGTAGAAAGAACTGAAGGTCCGGCAGAACTGTCCACTAATGTGTTTGAAGGAGAAATAAATAAGATTTTGGGCCACAAAATTTATTACATAGATGGTAATTTGTCAGTGGAACAAGCTATTACTATACTAAACGGTAACAATATAGGCGAAGATACTGCCAAGGCTGCTGGTTTGATTGTAGTGAACGGTGATTTAACCATTAACAAAAATGTAATCTACGAATCTGCTGCAATTGCGGGTGGTGAACTACGCAATATTGCTTCTTTGGGCTGGATAGTGCTTGGTGATGTTACTGTGGGAGACGTGGTTACCCGTTTGGATGGCGCTTTTCTGATTTTAGGTGATCAAGTTACTCATCCAGCAGGTTGTTGGCCTTTCGAGGAACCTCCTCTCGGTTGTGGTCAGTTTTTGTCAGGCTCAGGTAGTAATTCGTTAGAAATACATGGCTTGGTTATGGCCCGCTATTTCAATTTCGGCAGAACCGGTTCAACTGTTGATCCTGTTGAGAAGGTATATTATGACGGGCGCATTATGGTCAATACACCGCCGGGTCTCATGTCGTTTACCCAAGGTTTTCCAGCTTGGCGGGAAATGGCGCCCTAAAAATTCTTTCAAAATAAGGGTTTATCATTTTAGAAAACCCTTTTTTTAGTGATATTTTGGCTAAACAAAGCTATTTACAAAAGCCAAAAAGTATGCTATAATAAAGTAAAGAAATAACAAATATAACGTTTTTGACATTCCTCTATGGCATTATTTAGCTCAAAAAAAAGTTTTTTAGGCGTAGATTTCGGAACATTATCCATTAAGATAGTGGAGTTGGAATTGGAAAAGGGCCGACCAAAATTGGTCACATATGGATATATTGAAGAAGCGATTAATATAGTAAAATCTGATAAAGATGAGGATAGAGTCCGGACCATAACCATCCTAAAAAGTTTATTAAAGGAAGCACATACCACTACCAATAAAGTAGTAGCAGCCCTGCCTCCCTATGCGGTATTTAGTTCGATCATCGCCTTACCGATGATGCCCAACAAAGATTTGGCTTCAGCTGTCCGTTGGGAAGCCAAGAAATTTGTTCCCATGCCTCTGGAAGAAATGATTTTGGACTGGAAAATAATCAAAGAGGGGGAAGTCGCTCCAGAAAAACCAATACCCAAAAAACCAGAAAGATTGGGAGAAAGAGTGGTTACTCCCGAGAAAAAGACTAAGAATCTGCAGATTTTATTAACAGCTGCCCCAAAGAATTTAGTTAAAAGATATTTAGATACTTTCAAACAATCAGAATTACAGCTAGTCAGTTTAGAGACTGAAGCTTTCGCTATAGAAAGATCGCTGGTCGGAGAAGATAAATCAGCAGTAATGTTGATTGATATTGGAGCCCTGGGTACTCACATTTCCGTAGTCTCAGATGGGGTGCCTGTACTAAACCGCAGCATCGACATTGGGGGAGCCACTATTACCAAAGCAATTGCAGACAGCATGAATATTGATTTAGGTAGAGCCGAGCAATTCAAGCGTGATGTAGGCATGTCGATCGGACCAGGCGGCAATGGGCAAATTCCCAAAACGATCGGGTTTGTCATTTCCTCAATCGTCAATGAAATTAAATATTGTTTTAACATCTATCAAAACCAGGAAAGTAAAGCGATTGAGAAAATTATTCTGGCGGGCGGATCGTCTTTCCTGATTCAATTACCGGAATATTTATCCAAAGAATTAAACATCAAAGTAGTAATAGGCGATCCTTGGTCAAGGATTGTTTACCCAGTGGATTTAGAACCAGTCCTCAAGGAAATCGGTCCTAAATTTGCAGTGGCAGTCGGGCTGGCTATGCGTAATTTAGTCTAAAATTCATGACTGACATAAATTTATTAAAAGACACCTCGTCGGGTGAAGAAAGAAAGGACAAACCGGCAGCCAAGACTACCGGAGAGATTGAATATTCCTCGCCCAAGGAAAAGGTAGTCAAAAAGCGTTCTCTAACTGAACAAGCTCCTGAAAGTTTCTGGAAGAAATTGTTTGGTCGTAGCCCAAAGAAAAAAGCTACCGAGGTTAAAAAAGCAAAACCCCAAGTGAAGCCAAAGCAAGACAGCAAAATTGAATATGAAGTTAAGGGAGCCAAGCCGGTAGTTATGTCTCAAAAAGAAGAGCCAAAAGAGCCGCTTATCAAAGAACATAAAGTCATGCCACTACTTACGCCCAAAGAAGCCAAGAAGGAACCGGAGGATATTTTTACCCCTGTTCAGCCGGTTAAACCAGTTGCCAAAAAGGTTGAACCTGAAGTTAAAGAAAAAGCCAAAATTACCCTCCCTCCTGCCGAGCCTAAATCAGAAAAATCGGGCATTTTTAGTAGGTTATTTAAGAAGCCAAAAGTCAAAGAAGCCCCTCAAGCAGTTTCCATGGAGCTAAAGCCAAAGACAGAAAAGCCTAAGTTTGTTCCTAAAAAAGAAGAGCCGATCAAGAAACCAAAACCTATAATAGAAGAAAAAATTCCAGTCGGAGAAAAGAAAATTAAAGAGATAATTCCTGCTGTTGAAAAACCCAAGAAAAAGAAAGGTCAAGGCTTTTTCAGTCGATTGTTCAAAAAACCAAAAGTAGAAAAAGCCCCAGAGTCCTTACCAATAGCCGGTAAGGGAAAAGATGATAAAAAAGAGGAAAAGAAAGTAAAAAAGGATAAGGGAAAGGATAAGGAAGAAGACTTAGAAAAAGCGGCTAAAATGACCGAAGCAGCTGAATTGCAGACCGGCGTTGTCGGCGTAGATTTAATGCCAGAGGAGCTGGAAGCTAACTTGCTCTTAGCAAAAAAAAGGTTGATAAGACTGGGCTTTTATAGTATAGGGGCAGTCGTGGTTTGTGTTTTGGTGTACGTGGGATTAATCTTTTACGAATCCAATATTGAACAAGATGTTGAGCGAGTAGAAGCTCAAATCGAACAAGTAAAAGAGGAAATCGATAATTATCGGTCAATCCAGTCAGAATCGATTAGCCTCCGAGCCAAAACCAGCGCCATCAAAGACATTATTGACACTCATGTTTATTGGAGCAATTTCTTTGATAAACTAGAAGACCATACTATTAATAATGTATATTATACTAGCTTTGGGGGGGACCTAAACAGTGGCCGGATTAATCTAAAAGCACAGACTAAATCATTTTTGGACGTCGGACGTCAACTTTTGGTTTTTCAAAACGCTGGAAACTTTTTGTCCGATGTATTGATAAATAGTGCCATAAAAAGTGAAGAAAAGTTGACAACGGAGACTGGTGAGGAAGTTACCAAACAAAAAGTTGAGTTTTCCATCACTCTGGATGTTCTTCCTTCGGTATTTACTTATTCATCAGAAGAAGAGGATTAAATATTTTGATATGAGCTTAGCCAATAATTTAAACGCGTTAATTGTCAAAACCACTACCAAGTATTTTCGGACATTGGTGATAGTGACAATTATTCTAATATTTGTGATTTGTTATTTTCTTTTCATTGACCGCAAAATTGGTACAGTCAGAGAATACCAAGATACAGACTACGAGGGCAGAGTTCAGCTATTGGCGGAACAGGAAGACTACCTAGAAGGAATGAAAGAGATGAATGTCGAATACCGAAAATGGACTGAGGAAGAAATTAATAGAATTAACAACTCCTTGCCGTCTGATCCGGATTATCCGGGTTTATTTACCCAATTTAACCAGATGATTACTGATGCGGGATACAATTTGTCCAGTCTGAATATTGAAAAAGTGGTTTCACTAAAAAGCGATAGCCGAAATTCAGGTAGTTCAGCCATATCCAGCAGTCACCAAGCATTGAGCTTGACCGCCGGTATCGAGGCACCGGAAGGCTACGGTTACGATAATTTTCAAACTTTGCTTAAGACGATTGAAAACAACCTGCGCTTGATCGATGTTTTATCTTTTAATTTTACACCCGATTCTCAAAGCTTCCGCTTGAATCTAAAAACTTATTATTTATCTCCCTAGGATGGCATTAGTCAAAAAAACCATGGGTAAGAAGGAAATCACCAGACTAGTGGTTATTGTGGTTGTTATTGCTTTAATCGGAGTGATTGTTTTGTCAATAATTTCAGAAAGACCTGACGTTAATTTAAATATTGGCTCCCAATTGAAAGATGAACCTATAATAAGAGATACTGGCCGGGATTTATTGGACAATGCCGTATTTTCCCAGCTGAAATTGCATGGGGACTTGCCGGTTGAAGAAGGATCTGTAGGTAAACTCAATCCGTTTACTCCTTTTAACTAATAATTTGTTTTTGTTAAAAAAATTAGCGTTACTTTTCGTTAAGTAGTTTTTAAATTAGATTAATATGCCACTTCCCACTTCAACTGAAATGAATGAGGATCTGCAGTTGCTTGACATTCTGCAGTCCAAAAGCCTTTTGACTCAAGAAGAAGCGGCTAAAATAAAAGCCGAGGCTAAACAAAAAAATCAAAG
>JAIWBS010000101.1:0-3524 GCA_048633705.1 Pirellulales bacterium | reverse complement strand
CGGTTTGCCCAGCGAGAAAGTGCAAATCAGTGATGGGCAGGTAAACATCTTCAATAACGATAATCCTCAAGGAGCGCTTATAGACGAGAGTGCTTATCTGGATTATGACGTTGTAACTGCGGGAGATATGGTAGTCCAATTGCAGGTTGATGAATATTTTGTTTTGGGTGACAATCGGCCTCATTCTTTGGATTCCCGCAAGATTGGCACAGTGGCCAGGGAAGACATAGTCGGTAAAACTTGGATTAGGGCTTGGCCATTTTATAAATTTAAACACTTCGGTACGCCGGAGTATACTATTAATTAATTTCGAAATCGGAGATCAGCAGTTGGTAATTAGAAGTAGTCCCTAATTACTAATTACTGATTACTAACCTATGTCTCGCAAACCAGCCAAAAAAATCAAAGCAGAAATCCCGCCAAATAAGGAGGAGGCAACAGAACTCAAAAACAAATCAGCCAATCTGCATCTGCTCAAAGGGATGAAGGATATTCTTCCCAGTGATCAAAAATATTGGGACTTTATTTTTGATACAGTTAGAAACTTGGGGACTGATTACAGTTATTCCAGAATCGAGACACCGGTGATGGAACAGACCAATTTATTTGTCCGAACAGTCGGTAAAGAAACTGATATCGTAGAAAAGGAAGTTTACACTTTTACTGACAAAGGGGGAGAAAGCGTTACTCTGCGCCCGGAAAATACTGCTTCAGTGGCTAGAGCTTATAACGAGCATGGTTTCATTACTTTTCCTCAACCGGTCAAAGTCTATTACTACGGTCCGTTTTTCCGCTACAGCCGGCCGCAATCTGGACGCTACCGCCAATTCTGGCAGTTTGGTTTTGAGGTATTGGGAGAAGAACATCCGGTAGTTGATGCCCAGTTGGTTTTTTTAGCCCATCAATTTTTTAAAGCGATCGGACTCAAGGTTTCCATTCAGATAAACAGCATAGGCTGTCCTTCTTGTCGAGAAAATTTCCGCCAAGTTTTGGTCGATTATTTCCGGTCCAAAAAAAGGAATCTGTGTGAAGATTGCAAGAGAAGATTGACCAAAAATCCTTTGCGGTTGTTGGATTGCAAAGAAGCCGGGTGCCAGGAAATTAGCCAGGAGGCTCCCCAAATCGTTGATTATCTTTGTGAAGAGTGTCGTGAACATTTTGTCCAAGTGTTGGAATATTTGGACAGCCTGGAAGTCGCCTACACCTTAAATCCTTATCTGGTGCGTGGTTTGGATTACTACACCCGAACCACTTTTGAAATTTGGCCGGAGGCAGAAGAAATAAGCGCCCAGTCTTCATTAGGTGGAGGGGGGCGCTACGATAATTTAGTAGAGTCAATCGGCGGGCGACCGACCCCAGCCGCCGGCTTTGCCTGTGGAGTGGAAAGAATAATTTTGCGGTTGAAGAACAAGAACGTGCCGGTTCCCCAGATTCCACCACCAGACGTTTTCCTTGCCCAATTGGGAGTGGCGGCTCGCAAAGAGTGTTTGAAGCTTTTTGAAAAATTCCGAGAGAAAAAAATCAGGGTAGCTGAAGATTTTGCCAAAGACGGAATAAAAGATCAATTGTCCAGAGCTTCCAAACAAGGAGTTAAGCTGGCCATTATTTTGGGACAGAAAGAAATCCTTGATGGGACAGTTTTGATTCGGGATATGGAAGATGGAGTTCAAGAAGTTATTGATGCTCAAAAGATAGTTCCCGAAGTCCGCAAGAGACTGGAGAAACTGAAAGGGGAAGAAAAAGGGGACGAGGAAGAAAAACAGGACGAGGGAGAAGTTAATTAAGCTCGCTTACAGCATACGGTCTACAGACTACAGCTATTTACTGTAAGCCGTAGTCAATAAGTTATTTTGGGACGAGTAACTTGTAAACTAGTAACTAGTAATTTATTTCTCCTCACCCCTAGTCCCATTACTAATTACCAGTTACTAATTACTAAATTATGACTGATTGCATCTTTTGCCAAATTGTTGATAAGAAAATCCCAGCTGACTTAGTATATCAAGACGAAAATTTCTTGGCTTTTTTCGATATTAAACCAGTGGCGCCGATTCATGTAGTTATTATCCCCAAGCAGCACCTTGAATTGAAGGATTTTGAAAAGATTATGCCTGATTTTCCCAATCAGTTGGTTCAGGTGGCCAAAAAGGTGGCCCGTAAGCTTGAAATCGAAGAATCGGGCTGGCGTTTAGTGGTCAACAACGGCCCGGATTCCGGTCAGGAAGTTGCCCATTGTCATTGGCATTTGTTGGGTGGAGGCAGATTAGGCCCCATCGCCTAGCTTGATTGACGGATAGCAGATAAATTGGTATATTAAATTTGAAATAAATTGAGATAATCACCATTTAAGGAGGTGAATATAAGTTGGTCGAAGTTAAAAGAAAAGATGGGGAAACCCCTGAAAGCATGTTGCGCCGTTTTACCAAAAGAGTGCAGCAAAGCGGAGTTTTGATACGGGCCAAAAAGAACCGTTTTTATGAACCGAAAAAAAATAAAAGAGCCCAGAAAGAAGATGCTCTACGCCGTAAAGCTAGTCGGGAAAAAAAGGAATACTTAAGAAAAATCGGTAAACTGGACGAATTTGAAAAAAACAAACGCAAGCGAAGGAGAAGATAAGAAATGAAAATAACCGAGCAAATTGACAAAGAACTGAAATTGGCTTTGAAAGAGAAGGATGAAATCGGGATGTCAGTTTTGCGTATGGTTAAATCAGCTTTGCACAATCAGGAGATAAGTTTGAAAAAAAAGGAGCTGCCTGATCAGGAAGTAATTAAAGTTTTAAATTCCGAAGCCAAGAAACGCAAGGATTCTGTAGAATCTTACAAAAAAGGAGGCAGAACCGATCTGGCCAAGCAGGAAGAAGAAGAATTGGCCTATTTGTCAAAATACCTGCCAGAGCAGTTGTCCGAGGAAGAGGTCAGGAAAATCGTAGACAAAGTGATCGCCAAAAATCCTGATCTAAAAAATCCTCAGGCCTTTGGCCGGGTGATGGGTCAGGTGATGGGTCAGGTTGGGGAACAGGCTGACGGGAAACTAGTTCAAAAAATTGTAACTAATATTTTGAACGAATAATATTATGAGGAAGAAAAAAATGTTCCGGGGTATTGCAACGGGAATTTTTATTTCCCTGATTGTTCTGTTAATTGGTTTTTTTATTACTGCCAAGACCAGTTTAGCTGCAGAATTTGATCCGGAAATTGGAGAGACCTTGGGCTTAGGTAGTGCCGATTTAGTTGAGGTGATACTCAATGTTCTGCGCTGGGCCTTGGGTGTCTTAGCCCTGGTTGCTTTAATTTTTATGGTCTACGCCGGCATCTTATGGATGACTTCCGGAGGTAACGCAGAGAAGGTTAGCAAAGCTAAAAGGATTTTGCGAGATGCCATCATTGGGATGGTGATTGTTTTATTATCTTGGGCGATTGTTACTTACGTCATGGGAGTAATGGGCAATGTTACCAATGGTACCCCAGGAGGGCCAATTTCTTGTGATGATCCGGGGCATTGCTATGCTTGTCATCAGTGGT
>JAIWBS010000100.1:0-7010 GCA_048633705.1 Pirellulales bacterium | reverse complement strand
AAGAAATTGATCTAGACGGTTGGTTGTTGGGAGATGGCAGTTCCAGAACTTATACAATTAAAAAAGATGATTTTTCATCAACCGTCATCCCCGCAGAAAGTTATTGGGCAATCTTCCGTACCGCTTCGGGGGTAGCTCTTAATAATTCCGGTGACCAGGTTGTCTTATATCACCCGGATCAGAATGTGGTCGATCAAATTGAATACAGTCAGAGTTACGAGGGGCAGTCATACGCTAAGATCGATAATCAGTGGAAATGGACCTCGGCAATTACTCCGGGTGCTGTCAATGATTATCAAATTCAAAATGAACCACCAGAAGCCAAAATTGATATTGAATCGAAAGAGATTAAAGTCAGACAAATAATTAAATTATCAGCTGCTGGTTCAGAAGATCCGGATGGCGATGAATTGACTTTTGTTTGGAATTTGGGAAATGAGGAAACTAAAGAAGGTGAAGAAATTGAACACAGTTATCAAAATGAAGGAGAATATAAAATTGAATTGACAGTGATTGATGTTTGGGGAACTAAAGATCAAACAGAAGCAACGATTACGGTCACAGATTATGATTACTCGGATAAAATGCTGATTAACGAATTATTGCCCAACCCCGAAGAAAACGATAGAGCCAATGAATGGATTGAGTTGGTTAATTTGGGAGCTGAACCGGTTGATCTGGAAGGTTGGCAATTGACGGATGAAAGAACCGAATACTTTTTCCCAACAAATTCAGTAATTAAGGCTGACAGCTATTTAGTGGCTTGGCGGACAGACAGTAAGATCGGCTTAAATAATTCAGGTGATAAACTGCTTTTGATTGACCCGGCCGGTAAGGTGATCAATGGAGTCGAGTATCAGACGGCCAAATCCGGCTTAGCTTTTGCCCGGGTTAATGAGCGGGATTGGCGATGGACCGACACGCCTACTGAAGGCGGGACCAATCAATTCACTTTGGAAGAGGAAGAAATAGCCGAATCAGCTGATTTGGCCAAAAAGGACGGGGTGTTTACGGTTAATCTTAAGCAAATTCAGGAGTTAGAATCCGGCGACTTGGTGATAATTTCAGGAGTGGTTACGGTTGAACCGGGTGTTTTAGGAAAGAACATTTTTTATCTGATGGATGAAACGGGAGGGGTCCAGATTTATTGTTCAGGTGATTGCCCGAATGTGGATTTGGGAGATGAATTGAAAGTGGCCGGCAAAATCTCAGTCAGCCAGGGCAATAAAAGAATCAAGGCCAAAAAAGAGGAAGTAGAAATAATTGGCCAAAGGGAAATTGTGCCAGTTGAAGTGGCTATTTCTGATATAGAAAACTATATAAATAGTTTGGTTAAAATCAGGGGTCAGGTATTGAGTATCGAGAAGAGTAATATTTATTTATCTGATGAAGAAGATGAAACAGGAACGGTTTATCTAAAAAGATCAACTGGTTTGAAAAACTCCTTATTTAAAGAAGGGCAACAGGTTTTGATAACAGGCATCGTAGAATTAAATAAAGAAGAAGTAAGGTTGTTGCCCCGATGTGACGAAGACATTGAAATTCAAGGGCAAGTTTTGGGAGAAGGGGCAGAAGAGATTATTAATAATGAAATTGATTTGGGTCAACCGGAAAACAAGAACAATAAATTAACCTATATTATTTTAATAATCATTTTATCCGTAGGCGGTGTTGGCTATTACTTCTGGCAGAAAAGAAAAACAGATAACGAATAAGCATGTGTCCACAGAAGAGATTATATAATTATTCTGGTAAGTGTTATTTTATTACCACCAAGACTTATAGAAGCAAAAAAATTTTTCAGGATGAAAAGAAGATCCAATTACTTTTACGATGCATTAATCATCTAAGAAGAAAAAGTTATTTCAGACTTTATGCTTGGGTTATTCTTTTTGACCACATACATTTACTTTTAGAGGTAGCTGGTAATAAGAATATCTCTGGTCTAATGCAAAGTATTAAAGGTAATTTTAGTTGGCTGGTTAATAGAGATATTTATGACGTTGATTATTTGGCTCATGCTAGAAAGCATGAGCTGCGGGCAAGGAAACATTATTCCCATTCCGTAGAGCAGGCTTTCCAGCCTGCTCAGAAATACAGGGAAGTGAAATACCATAAGATTTGGCAAGCCTCCTTTTATGACCATATTATCCGAGACGAACAGGATTTTAACAATCATCTTAATTACATCCGTTATAATCCGGTAAAACATAAATACGTTACCAACCTAGATAATTGGCCCTGGTCAAGCTATAACGGGATTGACAAAACAATATTTTTTTGATAAGTTTTTTAACTTAACGTTGTTTTGCTCATTCCCAAAACAGGAGGTATGAGGGTGTTGCACTTGCTGGAAGAATGGGCTCATTGGTTGGTGGTTAATCTGGGAAAACCGGGTTGGATTTTAGGCTCGACTCTCGGGATTCACCCTACCGCCACAGCCCTTTGGCTGGCTGACATTCCCATGTGGGAGGCTGTCAAATACTGTGTGCTGGGTTCAAACCTGATGATCTCTCTTTTTTTCCTTCTTCCCGAGGGAGTTAAATCAGCCTTTAGGCTGATTACCCTGGTCGAGAGATTATTGGTTAACCCACTGCGCCGGTTGTTTAGCAAGCCGCCAATTCGTTTGGCAATCGAGAACGACCGCCCCCGTAGTCGTCTGGGAAGGACTTGGGATAATTTCCGGGATGCCTACACCGAGTGGTTTTTCAGTAAGGGACACGTAGGCTGGATTATCTTCGGGATGACTCTACCGCTTCCCTTTACGATTCACGTGGGACTAATCGCCCTTAGAATGGCCAAGATACCCAGGTGGCGCAGCTACCTGATTTTGTTGGCGGTTTCCAGTTTCCGAGCCGCTTTGACTGTTTGGCTGATCTACCTAGGATTTGGCAGATTTCTGACCTGGGCTCTGGCCAGTTTAGACAACTGGATTCAGACACTCTTCTAAAAGCGTCTTTGTCCCGCATGCGGGATGAGGACGCTTCTTCGTTTTTTAATCATTATTTTTTCCCAAAATAGTTTGACCCTGCGCCAGATGGTGCAGGGTTTGACAGTTATTAAAACTAAATGATAAAGTTGCTTAATCGCCGCTCTTTCCAAAAAGCCAATGAAAGGAGTTGTCAGGATGATCAAGCATCTGCTAATTGTCTTGTCGATCGCCTTTCAGGAGCAGCTGGCGATCTCAGAATTGTGTGCCAGAGGAGTGTCACCTTCTCTAACTCTGATTTATGCCCTGATCGGATCGACCTTGGGCTATCTGGTCTTCTGGTATTTTCGGAAGATTAGATTTTTGGGCATAGGCCTGCTTCGTTTCTCTGGCGATGGCAATTGGCTATCAAGCAAAAGGAACCGATTTGATCCCTGGAGCTATTGGTGGCAGACCTTGGTAATCCACCTGGTGATAATAGATGTCAACCCGATCCGTTTCATCCAGATTACCTTGTTAACTCTCGGCATCCTCGGTTTTTGGCTGCACGGTTATACTGTAGAAATCTGGCGTAACCACATCCACAATAAAATCGAGGGCCATCGCTTTCCCATCCTTTCCTTTTTTGGCATAGCCTGCATCCCGGTTCCAGTTACCCTGCAAATCGGGGTAGCCGGAGTTCAGCTGCTCAAGATAGAAAACGGCTTCTGGTGGATACTGGTGGCCAGTTTCATCAGAACCTACATCGCCATAGTTCTTATCCATCAAGGGGTAAAGCTCTGTGGAGTTGAATTTCTACCCTAAAAAGCGCCTTAATCTAGGAGGGAAAGGCGCTTATTTTTTTGGAAAAACCCCTTTATTTTTGGCCTATTTTGAGGTAAAATTAAGGTGATGAAAAAGCAAAAACTAGTGATAATTGACGGTAATGCTTTAATCCATCGGGCCTATCATGCCCTACCTCCCCTGACCACCAAATCAGGTGAAATGGTTAATGCGGTTTATGGTTTTGCCTCCATTCTATTAAGAGTTTTAAAGGACTTAGAACCGGATTTTGTTGTTGCCACTTTTGATTTAGCCGCTCCGACCTTTCGTCATAAGCAATATAAAGAATACAAAGCGACTAGAGTAAAAGCTGACCAGGAGTTGTATGATCAGATTCCCCGGGTCAAGGAATTGGTCCGTTCTTTTAATATTCCCATTTATGAAAAAGAAGGCTACGAAGCTGATGACCTGATTGGAACTATTTGCCAGAAGGTAAAAGGTAAAGAAAAAGTGATCGTGACTGGTGATCTGGACACTTTGCAACTGGTGGACGAAGAAACTTTCATTTACACTCTGCGTAAGTCAGTGGCTGATACGATAATTTACGACCAGTCAGCAATTAAGCAACGGTACGGTTTAGCAGCTGATCAGATGATTGATTACAAATCGCTCAGAGGAGACCCTTCTGATAATATTCCAGGCGTGCCTGGGGTGGGAGAAATTACTGCCTCTAAGCTAATTAAAGATTTTGGCAGCTTGGATAATTTATACGAGGAGATTAAAAAAGAAACCAGCCGGGCCCAGAAACTAAAAGACAAAGTTAAAGAAAAATTAGTTAAGTACAAAAAAGACGCTTTGATGAGCAGAGAATTAGTGACCATCAAAAAAGATGTACCGATTAAATTTAAATTAGAAGAAACCGCTACAAAAAAATATGATCGCAACAAAGTGGTCGATCTTTTTCAAGAGTTGGAATTTAGAAGTTTGTTGAATAAGCTGCCGGGCACTAAACAAGAATCATTGTTTTTAAGAGAACCAGTGCCGGAAACCAAAAAAAGAAAAGTTGATTATCAGCTTATTATCACCAAAGAACAACTTAAAAAATTGACAAGTGAGTTGAAGCGACAAGAAGGTTTTGTGGTAGATACAGAAACCACCGGATTAAATCCTTGGCTGGAAGATTTAATCGGTATCAGCTTTTCTTATAAAGAAAGCCAGGCTTTTTATGTGCCGGTTAATTACAAACTAAAAAAGGAATTTGTCCTCAAAGAATTGAAACCAATTTTAGAAAATCGTCAGATTCAAAAATGGGGACACAATTTAAAATTTGATAAATCGGTTTTAATCACCGCTAATATTGAAATGGAACCTTTGGCCTTTGATACTATGGTCGCTTCTTATTTACTAAATTTTGGCACTCAGTCCCGGCATAATCTAACCGATGTGGCTTTCTCTGAATTGGGTTATGAAATGATGCCGATCGAGGATCTAATTGGGAAAAGGGGCAAAGATCAGCTTACTTTAGACCAAGTGGATATCAATCAAGTTTCCTGGTATTCCTGTGAAGATGCTGAAGTAACTCTCAAACTAAAGAATCTTTTTGAAGAACGATTTGCCAAAATGGAGGACGTGGGGTTGATGGGAATTTTGACTCAAACAAGCAAACCAAGAAAACTTTTACAGAAAGTTTTTAGAGAAATTGAAACTCCTTTGGTACCGGTTTTAGAAAAAATGGAGGGAATCGGGGTAAAGATCGACACAGTTTTTCTCAAAAAAATGTCTAAAAGTTTTGGCCAGAAATTGGCTAACTTGGAAACTAATATTTATAAAATAGCCGGGACTAAGTTCAATGTACGTTCCACTAAAGAATTAAGAGGAATCCTATTTGAAAAGTTAAATATCCCGGCTCATGAGATTAAAAGGACCAAAACCGGACTTTCCACAGCTGCTTCGGAATTAGCCAAGATAAGATCCGATAACCCGATCGTTGAACATATTTTGGAGTATCGTGAATTATCAAAACTTAAATCAACTTATCTGGATGCTTTGCCTAAATTGATCGATCCTAATACTGGACGTATTCATACCAGCTTCAATCAAACAGTTACCTCAACTGGTCGACTGTCTTCTTCCAATCCCAATTTACAAAATATTCCAATCAGGACCGAATCCGGTCGGGAAATCAGAAAAGCTTTTGTGGTGGAAAAAGGATTTAGTTTATTGTCAGCTGATTATTCTCAAATTGAATTGAGGGTAGCAGCCGGGGTGACTAAAGATAAGACCATGTTAAATTCTTTTCAAAACAATGAAGACATTCACGCCAGGACTGCAGCAGAGTTTAATAACATTCAAATTAATCAAGTGACCAGGGATCAAAGACGAGAAGCCAAGACGGTGAACTTCGGCATTCTTTACGGATTGTCCCCTTATGGCTTAGCTGCTCAAGAGGGAATATCAAGGGATCGAGCCAAAAATTACATAGAAGCATTTTATGCTTTGCATAAAGGAATTAGCCGCTACATCGACAAAATTGTTAAGTTTGCCAGAAAAGCTGGCTATGTAGAAACAATTTTCGGCCGGAGGAGATATTTACCGGACATCAATTCTAGTATTTCCAATATCAGAAACGCAGCCGAACGGATGGCTGTCAATATGCCTATTCAGGGAACCGCTGCTGATTTAATTAAGATGGCCATGGTGGAGATTGATAAAAAACTTCAGAAGATTTCTCCCAAAAGTAAAATGATTTTGCAGGTGCATGACGAATTGGTATTTGAGGTACCGGATCAGGATTTAGAACCAGTAGCCAATTTGGTAAAAGTGGAAATGGAAAAAATTTATGACCTGGGTGTTCCCCTCAAAGTAGATTTAAGTCAGGGAAAAGACTGGGGAACATTGACAGAAACGAAAAAATAGGGTATAATAGTAACATAAAACCAAATAAAACTTATATTTTAATACAAGGAGATTTTACTATGAAAAAAGTAATAAGCAAAAAAATAGGAGCCCTTATTCCTATTTTTATTTTGGCCCTGATTCTGGGTCAATTTGCCGGCGGCGGTCAGGTCGAGGCCCAATCCGGCGGTGAAGGTTATTTCAGCCGTCGGGTAATCATTGGTCAATCTGAAAATTTTCAGTTGTTTCTAAGTGGCAAACCGGTGGCTGGTTCAGCTGAAACGGGTTTTTACTGGGGCGATGAGGATGCTAATTATCCCCACGTTGACGCAGTGGAAGATTACGATGAAACAGGTTTTTATAATCCTAGAGTTTATTTTGGAGCCGGCGACAAAAATCCTGATCCAGCCGTTGCTGATTACGG
>JAIWBS010000099.1:0-3091 GCA_048633705.1 Pirellulales bacterium | reverse complement strand
AGCAATTTAACACCATGTTTAAAACCTACGCTGGTCCGGTGGTAGATTCAGCCTCCGAAGTTTACTTGCGCCCGGAAACCGCTCAAAACATTTTTGTTAACTTCGAGAACATTTTAAATACAAGCCGGATAAAAATTCCTTTTGGTATTGCCCAAATCGGCAAGGCCTTTCGCAACGAAATTACCCCGGGCAATTTTATTTTCCGTTTACGAGAATTCGAGCAGATGGAAATTGAATATTTTGTTAATCCAGCCGATGATAAAAAATGGTTCGATTTTTGGGTCGAAGAATGTTACAACTGGTTCATCGATCTGGGAATCAGTAAAGATAATTTAAGAAAATGCCCCCAGTCCAAAAAAGAACTGGCTCACTATGCCAAGGAAACAGTAGATCTGGAATACAATTTTCCTTTTGAACCGGGATGGAACGAATTGATCGGTATTTCCAACCGAGCTGATTATGATTTAAAAGCTCATGGATTTGATTACAAAGACGACAAAGATGAATTTATTCCTTATGTGATAGAACCGTCGTTCGGCGTGGAAAGACCCGCCTTGATGTTTTTGCTGGAAGCCTTTGATCAAGTGAAAGGCGGAAGAACCACGACCACTGAATCGACCAAGGAAGAAGAAGTAGTTTTAAGGCTGGACAAGCGGCTGGCCCCGGTTAAGGTGGCAGTACTGCCTTTATCAAAAAAAGAAGGCCCGGCCAAATTAGCTAAGTCGGTTTTTGACAGCCTAAAACCTCATTTTATGTGCCAATACGATGAGGTAGCTTCGATTGGCCGTCGTTACCGCCGCCAGGATGAGATAGGTACACCTTATTGTGTGACCATTGATTTCGATAGCTTAGAAGACAAAGCAGTTACGGTCAGGGACAGGGATACTATGGCCCAAGACAGGATTAAAATAGACAAACTTGTCAGCTATTTAGCCGAAAAATTGCAGTGAGATACCAAAAAACCAAATTAAAAAACGGAACCACAGTGTTATGTGCACCCAATTCGGGGACCAAGGCAGTAACACTTTTTATTTTATTTAGAGTGGGATCCAGGTACGAATCAGGCTCCTTAAACGGGATTGCCCATTTTATCGAACACATGCTGTTTAAGGGCACAGAAAAACGTCCTTCCACTTTACATATTTCTCAAGAGTTGGATAGTTTAGGGGCTGAATACAATGCTATGACCGGTAAAGATTTGACCGGTTACTACATCAAGGTCAATTACGAAAAAATTAATCAGGCTTATGGTATTTTGCATGATATGATTTTCCATTCTCTGTTTGATAAAAAAATGTTGAATCAGGAAAAGAAAGTAATTATCGAGGAAATCAATATGTACGAGGATAACCCCTTGATGTATGTAGCTGATTTGTTTGAACAAACTGTATACGGCGAAAAAAGTGCCTTGGGCCAATTGATATCCGGGCCCAAGAATAATATTCGATCCCTCAATCAGGAAAAAATGCTGCGTTTTATGAAAAAGCATTATCACCCGAATAATATGGTGGTAGTAGGAGCCGGTCGGATTAATAGTAAGCAGCTGGTCGGTCTTACTGAAAAAATGATGGGTGACTTACCCAAGAAAAAGCCAAGCAGTTTTCAAAAGGAATGCGTTAACCAAACAAAACCTCAAACAAACTTTTTAAAAAAGGCCACCGAACAAGTGCAAATTGGTTTGGGCTTTCCAGCTTACTCTTATGGGCATAAAGATATTTATGTTTTGGGAGTTCTTAACAACATTTTGGGCGGCATGATGAGCTCCCGTTTGTTTATCGAGATAAGGGTCAAAAGAGGTTTGGCCTATTTTATTAATTCTGGCTTAAATGTTTATCAGGATACTGGTAATTTGATGATTCAAGCTGGTTTGGACAAATCTAGGATTAATGAGGCGATTAAAGCGATCTTGCAGGAATTAACCAAAATGAAAAAGGAGGAAGTAACAGCAGAAGAATTAAAAAAAGCCAAAGACAATATAAAAGGGAAAATGATCTTGAAGATAGAGGATTCAGAAAACGTGGCCAGCTTGCTGGGCAAGCAGTATCTACTGACTAATAAAATTGTCACTCCACAGCAGTATTTAAAAAAGATCGCCGCTGTTCGGTCCAAAGATATAAAGAGAGTGGCCAAAGACATATTTGTTACCCAGAAACTTAATTTAGTTTTGATCGGGCCGTTCAATAAAACCAAAGAGCTGACAAAGGTTCTAAAGTTAAACTAATTTGTTAAAATTCACGAAAATAGTTATAATATAAAGTACTATAATAGTTATAATATAAAGTACTATGGCGGATAATAAACAGACAATTGTATATGAAGTCTCTTTGAAGGCAATTTTTAAGGTTATCTTTGTATTATTGATAATTGGTTTTCTTTATTTAATCAGGCAAATTCTGGGTATTTTAGTAGTAGCTTTTATTTTGACTTCGGCTATATATCCCTGGGTAGGTTGGCTACAGAAAAAAAAGATTCCTCGTTGGGTAGGGGTAATTGCTATTTATGTTTTCCTGTTTGGCTTTTTTACCGCGGCAGTAATTCTGATTATCCCTCCGATTACCACTGAAATGGGTCAACTGGCAGTAGCTTTACCTCAAGCCTATGAGAAATTTGTTTCTACTTTTTCCGAATCAGCTGACCCGGCTTTTGTTGATGCTCTAAAAACCAGTCTGGATACAGTCCAAGATAGTTTATCTGGTTTGACTTCCGGAGTTTTTACGGCAGCAGCGAATCTATTTGGCGGTATCATTTTCCTGGTTGGTGTTTTGGTCATCACCTTTTATATGGTAGTAGAGGAAAATGGGATCAAAAAATTTATCCATTCTGTATCGCCGATTCAATATCAACCTTATTTGTATCAGTTAACCAGACGTATCCAGGAAAAAATGGGTAAGTGGTTGCAAGGCCAAATACTTTTATCTTTGATAATCGGATTGTTGACAGCGGTCGGTTTGTGGGTGCTGGGAGTAAAATACGTTTTGTTGTTGGCTTTGATTGCCGCAGTATTTGAAGTTATTCCGTTTATCGGTCCAATCTTAGCAGCTATTCCGGCTGTGCTGCTGGCTCTAACCCAGTCTCCGCTCAAAGCGCTTTT
>JAIWBS010000098.1:0-4235 GCA_048633705.1 Pirellulales bacterium | reverse complement strand
TTAATCCTCTTTTTTATAAATTCTTTTTAACGGGTTTCAATGATATTTTGGTACTTCTTTTTATTGTTTTAACCTTTTTATTCATCGAGCGAAAGAAATTCCTTTGGTCTTCTTTTTTCTTGGCCCTGGCCGTTTGCCTCAAGCAATCAGCTTGGCTTCTAATTCCCTTTTATTTAGTCTATCTTTATACGTTGCCTGATCTAAGCCACAGGTGGAAAACTTGGTGGGCAAAAACCTGGTCTCTCTGGTTGACAATATCAGTTATCATCATTCCTTTTCTAATTTGGGGCGCAGCGGACTTTTGGCAAGACGTCTTCACTTTGCCTTCCCAACTTTATCCCATTTCCGGTTTTGGCTTGGCTCCGATCTTGGTTCAATCAGGAATACTGGATTCTATTTATAGCACCTTTCCTTTCTGGATTCTGCAGTTAGCTATCGGATTACCGATAATGCTCTGGTTGATCAAGAGACAAATTAGAAATAAATCGCTGGGCCAGCTTTGGTTCAGCTACGTTGTTTTTCTGTTTTTAATCTGGTTTTTAGCTAGATTTTTTAACGACAGCCATCTTGGATTTCTATCAATGCTTTTGATAACTGGTTTTTTCGTTTCTGATGAGCCGAATATAATCAATAAATAATAAACAATGAAAAAAAATCAAATTATAGTTATAGTAATTATCGGGGTGTTTCTGATTGGAGCTCTTTGGTATTTTGGGTTTAGGCCGGCTAGTCAGAATTCATACGTTAAAATAAATGACATTACAGTTGAAGTAGAAATCGCTGATGATTTAACAGAGCAAAAAACCGGATTGAGCAATCGGGAGAGTTTAGCTGCCGGTTCCGGCTTGCTGTTTGTTTTTGAAGAAAAGAAGGTGCGCAGTTTTTGGATGAAGAACATGCAGTTTGCCATTGATATTATCTGGATCCAGGATGATTCCGTTGTTCATCTTAGCCGAAATTTACTGCCGGAAGGAGCTAATCCAACTAATCAATACAGTTCAAATTGGCCGGTAAATTATGTTTTAGAAGTCAATGCCGGCTTTGTTGAAGCCAATCAGATTGAGGTGGGGGATGGGGTGGTAATTGAATACTAAATGTATTGAAATTGAAACGATTGTCTCTTCTTGACAGCTATTAATTTAATATGATAAGTTAATCTACCAAACAATGGTAGTTTTTTGTTCTTTTAGCTGAGAGGAGGAATGTTCATGAGTAAAGGATCATACAATCACCAAGGGAAGCAATGACCATCAAAGGTTGAAGGAGGTGTTGTTTGAAAAAGATGGTTGTGGCCTTTGCCTTTGGAGCGCCTAGCAGCATTGGATCAAATCGGTGTATTGCTCTAATCGCTTGGCGCAAGGCAAAGAAACTCAATGCCACTGTCTATGCTCAACTGGATGTTGGTATTGGTTCAGGACTAACAGTTGAGCATCCCGATCGGATATCAGGGACTCCACTATCCACTCTGCTGATAGCCGGAAAAGCGGTACAGTGGGCGAAGCGAAAGGGTGTCAGAGAACTTTGGGTATCTGCTGCCAGTCCTCATTTATGGCGTTGCCTAAGAGATCTTAAGTATGCGATTCGCAAAGAAAAGGTCCAAATTGAGGTTTGCGTCTGTGCGGAAATTGAGCGCTATCCGGAAGAGTGGTATTGCCCAGATTCAGAACAGAGGCGAACTCGTTCGCGAAAGCAGTGGTGGCCAGGAGAAATAGTTCTTAGGCTAATGCCAATGTGTCTCTACAAAATCATTGCCGGTTGGCAGGACAATTAGGCTCCGGGTGGTTATTAATCACTCGGGGCTTACTTTTTTTTTGTAATAAAAACTAAATGGAAATGTTAAAGTAAATGCAAGAATGACATTGACAAGTATTTAGTATTTATGATAAGTTAATCTACCAATAACATGGTAGATTTTTGTTCTTTCAAGGGAGGTGCGGTATGCGCCAGAATTGGACGATCTACTGGATAGTCCTGTCAGTTCTCTTTCTGATAGGCCTAGCTTCCCATTCGGCTTTGGGGGAGTGGTACGGCAGTTTGCCTGATAACCAGCAGTCTTACCTAATTTTACATCTGGTTATCGCACTCGGCTTCGGTTCGCTCTTCGGTTATGCCTTTGGCTTCGTCGGTGGCGGTTACCTGTTCAGTGCCGCCCTCTTTGTCTACTGTGGGTTCATCGCGTTAGTGATCAGCTACTCCATAGAGAACTCCACTGGTCCTGAGATGAGCCTAGCCGTTATCACCACATTCGTCTTCTCCTACTTGGTCCTTTTTTGGAGGGGATATCTGATTGACCTGGCCAGAAAGCAACGTCTAACTCCTGCATGATTCCCCTAGACTCCAAAACCCACTTTTAGTTAATCAAAACTAGAGTGGGTATTTTATTGCTACAATTTGGCAATAGTCTCTCTTATTGCTCTGATTTCTTTTTTTAGTTCTTGTGGTTTGCCTGAACGGATATCACCTTCGAAGACAATTTGCACCCTTAATTCTTTAATCGGTTTTATTGATTCGATAAACTTTTTAGAAGCTGGTTTAATAGATGAATGTTCTTGACCCCTGTATGCCCCGCTAAAGTGAACTTGGGTTATTCTTTTTTTGAATTTTTGGATAATTTGTTTAGTTTCGTCGGGACCCACTAGGTAAGCATGTGAGACATCCAAACATAACCCCATTTTGGGAAATCTTCCTAATATTTTTGCATAGTCACTGATTTTCATTTTATGCTTGGGCGGCATGTTTTCGGTAGAAATGTGACCATTGAATTTCTTTAGCAGATACGGCTTAATCAGCTGTTTGGGGTGGATAACCATAGTGTGAGCCTCAATCTGCATATAAATGCCGTTTAAGATTGAAATTTGCTTTGTTATCTCCTCATCATTTCTCGCGTCGGTCACTAAGTGAAAAGGTGAATGCAAAGAGTTGTATTTGTATCTTTTTAATTCATTAATAGCCCGTTTAGACATTGAAAAACCTGATAATTCTTCAATTTGCCCAATAGTTAATTCAATGCCGTCGATTTCGAATTGACTGAGATAATCAATAACTTGATCAGACGTTAGATTTTTTCGCCACAGATTTCCAGTGGCAATACAAAAGGGATTTTTCATTATTTTGCTTTTATTGTATAATTAAATCATAATTTATCTTAAGGAGAAAAACAATGAAAGGGAAAATGAAAGCCCTTTTTAAGTGGAGGCCTAAACAGGGTGCCCTGCTAAAAGAGGTAGATATTCCAAAAGTTAAAGACGATCAGGTTTTAATTAAGGTAAAAGCCGCGGCTATCTGCGGCACCGACAAACACATTTTCGAATGGGATGCCTGGTCCCAAAGCCGAATAAATCCCCCGATGATTTTTGGCCATGAATGCGCCGGTGAGGTAGTTAAGATAGGCAAGAGGGTCAAGAAAATCAAGATAGGGGATTTTGTTTCTGCCGAGACTCATATCCCGGATCAAACCTGTAAATTATGCAAAATGGGCTTGATGCATATTTGCCAGAATATGAAAATTCTGGGAGTAGATATAAATGGGGCTTTTGCCGAATATGTCGTTATACCCGAAATTTGCGCTTGGAAGAATGATCCTAGTATGCCTCTAGAAATTGCCGCTATTCAGGAGCCATTTGGTAATGCTACTTATACGGTAATGTCTTCTGACGTTAAAAATAAGATAACGGTTATAATCGGCGATGGGCCGATCGCCTGTTTTGCCGCAGGTATTGCCAAAGCCCAAGGGGCTAAGCCGCTAATCGCCGTTGGTAAGCATCCTTTTCGTATGCAGATCTTGAAGAAAATGGGGGCTGATTATGTTTTTGATTATTCCAAAGATAATGTAGTGAAAAAGGTTTTGGAACTGAGTGACGGTTACGGGGCTGATGTGGTAATGGAAATGGCGGGTGCCCAAAAAGCGGTTGAGCTTGGCTTTACTCTTTTGCGAAAAGCCGGCCAGTTTACCGCTTTTGGAATTCCTTCGAAACCGTTTATGTTTGATTATGCTAATAACTTGGTTTTTAAAGACGTGAAACTTAAAGGAATTTCCGGTCGCTTGATGTTTGAAACATGGGAACAATTATCAGATATGTTAAACAAAAAAACTGTTGATCCTACTCCGGTAATTACCCATAAAATTCCATTTAGTGATTGGGAAGATGGTTTCAAAATTGTCCGGTCCAAAGACAGAAAAGTCAGCAAAGTAGTGTTTACTTTTGATTAAAATAAACAATTTCTAAAATGTTAGG
>JAIWBS010000097.1:0-3965 GCA_048633705.1 Pirellulales bacterium | reverse complement strand
ATCAATCGCAAACGATTAAAATTGGTCATCGTTTCAACACGGACATTTTCCACTTCAAAATTCACCAACCTTATCGGAGTGTAAATCGAATCAATAGCTATATTGCCGATTTCCAAAATCTCTTTTTCCCTTTGTTCAACCGGGATATATCCTCTTCCCTTACTCACAGTTAATTCCGCTTCAAATTTGGCGGACTTATCAGTTAAAGTAGCGATATGATTTTCCGGATTAGTTACAGTAACTCCGGCTGTTTTCTTGAAATCTCCAGCTGTCACCTTCTTTTCTCCTGTTACGTTCAGATGTATCTTGACCTCTTCTGCCCCTTCCAATTTAAGGTTAACCTGCTTAAGGTTCAGGAGAATATCGACAATATCTTCTTTAACATTAGGCAAAGTAGAAAATTCGTGGTGTACATCTTTAATTTTTACGGCAGTTATAGCTGCTCCAGGCAAAGAAGAAAGCAGGATCCTTCTTAAAACATTACCTAAGGTAGTGCCGTAACCAGGATAAAGAGGTTCAATAATAACCTCGGATTTATTTTTGTCGATCTTTTTTGATTCAATCTTGCTGGGTAATGGGATGTTTTCCATATAGCTTATATTAATTTTTATCGTGAATAAAATTCAACTATTAAGTATGGATCGATTTCTTGGTGTAATTCTTCCATGGCTGGGTAACCGATAACTTTGCCTGTCAAACCTTTTTTATCAAGCTCCAGCCATTTAGGGGTATCGGTCTTACCAATTAATTTGGGAAGCTCCTTAAAATATTTATTGGTGGACTTTGATTGTTTTATCGTTATGCTGTCGTCGATCTTCATCTGGCAGGATGGAATGTTGCATGGCTGGTTATTCACCAGCAAATGACCGTGGCTAATCAGCTGCCTGGCAGCGTTTCGAGATTTGCCAAAACCTAAACGATAAACAACGTTATCAAATCGTCTTTCTAACAGTTGGAGAAGGATCTCACCAGTATCGCCTTTTTGCCTGACGGCTTTTTCGTAATATCTCCTAAATTGCTTTTCCAGAATTTGATAAATCTTCTTGGCCTTTTGTTTTTCGCGTAATTGTAAACCGTAACCGGACAGCCTGGATTGCCTTTTTGATCCGTGCAGCCCGGGAGGATAATTCCTTTTGACCATAGCGCATTTGGAACTTAAACAACGTTCACCTCTTAAAAAAAGTTTGGTTCCCTCTCTACGACATTGTTTGCATTTTGGTCCTAAATTTCTAGCCATAAGTTAAAATTAAACTCGTCTTGGTCTTTTCGGCCTGGGGCCGTTATGAGGAATTGGCGTAACATCCTTGATGGAAGAAATATTAATACCATGGGCATTAAATGCTCTAATCGCTGCCTCACGACCGCTGCCAACACCTTTGACAAATACCTCTAAATCCTTCATGCCTATTGCCTTCATTTTATCTACAACATCTCTAACCACGACACCTGCGGCATAAGGAGTAGATTTCTTCGGTCCTTTAAATCCCATCTTACCGGATGTTGACCAAATCAGAACATTACCTGATTGATCAGTTATAGTCACCACAGTGTTATTATAAGTAGCCTTAATGTAGGCTTGCCCTTTGGCTACCATTCTTTTTTTTGAATGCTTCGGTTTGTTCGGTTTTACGTCTTCTTTTGCCATAATATTTAATTAGGTTTTTTGCGTAGCTGCTCTCTTACCGGAAGCCATAGTTCTTCGTACATTTCCTCTAACCGTTCGAGAATTCGTTTTGGTCCGCTGTCCTCTGGTGGGCAAACCCTTGGCATGCCTGGAACCACGGTAAGAACCTATCTCTTTTAATCTTTTTATGCTAGCCAAACGTTCACCCCTGAGATTGCCCTCCACCTTGATATCCTTTTCGATGATCTCTCTAAGATGATTGACTTCTTCAACCGATAGGCTGTGAGTTTTTTTGTTTGGATCGATGTTGGCTTTTACCAAAATTTTATTGGCTACTGTGCAACCAATGCCATAAATATAAGTTAAGGCAATAACAATTCTCTTTTGGCTGGGGAGAATTACTCCGGCTATTCTGGCTGTTGTTCCTTTGGGCATAATTAAACTTTAACCTTGACGCTGTCGGTGCTTGGGGTTCTTACAAATAACATGCAAGCGTTTTTTGCGCCTTATTACTTTACAATCCTTACAAATTTTTTTGACCGAGGATCTTACTTTCATTTCAATTGCGATAAGTTATTCGACCTTTGGATAAATCATAAGGGGTCATTTCGACTGTTACGGTATCCCCCGGCAAGATTCGAATTTTGTGCATACGCATTTTACCGGACAAATGGGCTAAAATGGTATGTCCATTTTCCAATTTCACCTTAAAAGTGGTTGATGGCAATAATTCAACTACCTCTCCCTTCATTTCTAAAAACTCTTTGCTCGGTTGTGGGTTTTTGTTGGATTGAGTGGATGATTCAACCATTGTTAATCGATAGATTAATCCTTAGAAAAATAAAATTCTCGAAGCAAGGTATTTGATACACTTTCTTGACGAATTCGTGAATTTAGCTTTAAAACCTGCGAGAATTTAAACAATATTGCTTTTTCTAAATTGTACGGACATTATATAAAACTAAGTAAAATCTGTCAAATTTTGTCTAATTAGCCAAATTATGCTATTTTATTTAATACTATGCCTCAAGTAATAATCGCTAAAAAAGCCGGCTTTTGCTACGGTGTTAAACGAGCGATTGACCTGGCCCAAACCGTGGCTGGACAAGCTTTTAGCTTGGGCGAGTTAATTCATAATCCCCAGATGATCGCTAAACTCGAACAGCAAGGAATTACCGGTGTCGATTCCATAGACCAGGTACCCGATGGTCAAACCGTTATTATTAGAGCCCATGGGGAAACCGACGAAATTTTGCAAAAAGCGGAAGCTAAAAAGCTTAAAGTGGTTAATGCCACTTGTCCTTTTGTTAACAAGGTACATGTTTTAGCCAAAACAATGGAAGCTGATGGCTATCAGGTTATTGTGCTGGGAGAAGACCATCATCCAGAAGTTATCGGGATAATTGGTAATTTGAAAAATGGAATCGTTATACACAACTTAACAGAAGCCAAAAAACTCCCACGATTTGATAAAATTGGCCTTGTCTCCCAAACCACCCAACAACACAAAACTTTTAACGATATTAAAAAAGAGCTGGCTAACCATTGTCAAGAATTAAAAGCTATTGATACGATCTGTGATGCTACCAGCGAAAGACAAGAGGCCGCCCAAGAATTAGCCAAGCAAGTCGACTACATGATTGTAATTGGCGGCAAGAACAGCGGTAACACCAACCAACTTTTTGAAATAAGTAATAAAATAACTGAATCAATCCACGTTGAAACTGTCGATGAATTAAATTTAAATAAAATCAAGAATAAGAAAAAGGTAGGAATCACCGCTGGTGCCTCAACTCCAGATCACCTAATCCAGCAGGTGGTTGACAAAATCGCTAAAATAGATTAATCTAATTAGTCCAAGTTTTGGATATTACGTTCTTAAGCCTGGAGGGAACTATCATGGTCACTATCAAGGTAATCAATCTGTTAATTCACGAGCCGATTTCTTTTTACCTCACACCATAGGGGGTTGCCCGTGGGAGACTACTACTGCGTCTGCACGCGCTGCGGTAAAGTTCATGAACAACCGCATGTCTGTTGTCAACGCTGTCGAGTTCCATTGAAAGATAACTCCGAGGAGGTTCTACCGGAACAACGGCCACCACTCTTCGGAATCAAGTCCGATCCGACAGACAGCCCGCGCACTAGGTTTTGACCAACAAACACATCCGAGAGCATCGTACCTTCGGAGGGAGAACCGGTCTTGCCCGTATAGGCCGGTTTTCTATTTGAATAAAGTTATTCCAATTTCCGCCGAAATTATTGGGGTGATTGGGTACTCTATTTCTCAAATATTTTTAATAGTTCTTTATCTTTATTTTTTCGAAAATTTATCACAAGC
>JAIWBS010000096.1:0-2698 GCA_048633705.1 Pirellulales bacterium | reverse complement strand
TAAATTCTTCTTTTGGGTAATTGATTCATTTTATTTCCCTGTGCTGCCAAAGGCTTTTTTCTCTCTGTTGCTGGCAGATAATTTATTTACTTGTCTTAACTTAACAGAAACAATCGGTTGGATTAATAATTGAGCAATTCTTTGGCCTTTTTTAACCTGATACGGTTTTTTGCCGGTATTATATAAAGCGATTATGTATTCTCCCCGGTAAGTGTACTCGAATACTCCTCCAATCGTAGTTAGGCCTTCTTTATGGGCTAGGCCTCCCCGGTCCCAAATCAACCCGCAATACCCTTTGGGAAATTCCAGAGCTAGACCTGTCCTGATCTTGGCGTGTTGTTTGGGAAGGATTTTTTTATTTTCAATAGAACTAAGATCTAAACCAGCGTCTCCTTCTATCGAATACTGGGGCAGTTTCGCCTCCTTATGCAATTTCTTAACTTTTAGTTCAATCATCCTAACTAATTTTCTCAATTATTTTATCAACTTGCTGGTATAATTGTTCGTAACTGCCTGAATTATCGATTCTAAAATCAGCCATGGCTATACATTTACTCAAATTTTGTTTGTTGGGGTCATCTGATTCCATTTCTATTTTCTCCTGCTCAGCAAACTTTTCGTAACTGACATTATCTTTTTTACTCTTTCTTCGTTTGATCCGGGCATAGCGAATTTTTTGATCAGCATCAACCGCGATTAAAAAAAATTTATCCTTACTCTTCAATGCTTCAGCTTCTCCGGGAGTCCTGACACTTTCCAAGATACAATTACCTCCTGCTTGATTCGCTCTTTTGTATAGTTCTTCGGCAATATAACCAGGTGAATTGTCCGCCCTTAGCTGATTAGCTAACTCTCTCATGTTATCACGATTGACTTCCGTTTCTCTTTTGGTCAGCTCCTCGGTGATAAATTCAGTAAATGAATAATGTTTGAATCCCCTTCTCTTAAAATAATCAACTACTGAGTTCTTACCTGCTCCCATTGTTCCGGTAATTCCAATGATCATTTTATTTCTTTGCCCACTCAGATTTATATTGACGATACTTTACTCCGGCCAGATCCAGCATTTTCCTGGAAGCAATCCAGGAATCTTCACTGTGATATTTATCGTTTTCGTAAACGATTTCCTTAACTCCATTCTGAATAATTGTCTTGGCGCATTCGTTACAGGGAAAAAGAGTACAGTAAAGAATACAGTCTTTGGTCCGGGCGTTAGCATTGTAAATGGCATTTTCTTCGGCGTGAACAATGTAAGCGTATTTACTGTCACAGAATCCCCCATCTCTCCTCCAGGGCAAATCTTGATTGGCCACTCCTCTGGGAAAACCGTTATAACCTAAACCAACTACTACATTGTTGGGATCAACCAGTACTGCCCCAGCTTGCGTATTAGGATCCTTGGAACGATCAGAAATTACATGGGCCATTCTCATAAAACATTCATCCCAGGAAATATAGTTTTCCCTTTGTGATGATTGTTTCTTTCTTTTGGTTTTTAATCCGCTTTTTTTTGCCATAATAATATGATTAAAGCTTATTAAACCTGCATCTTTATCCCTGGTCCCATCGAAGAACAGATAGTAGTTCTTTTTAGATACGTTCCTTTGGTCTCATCCGGTTTTGCTTTCTTGATAGCTTCGATAAAAGCCTCTAAATTAGCCAATAATTTGTCGTCGTCAAACGACAATTTACCGATCATCTGATGAACATTGCTGAAATCATCATTGCGGAAATTGACCTTGCCTGAATTCAATTCTTTAATAGTCTTAGCCGGTTCATTGGTAATTGTTTCATTCCGGGGATTAGGCATCAATCCTTTTTGGCCCAAGATCTTAGCAATTGGAGCAACTTTTTTCATCATGTCCGGAGTAGCCAAAGCTACTTCAAAATCACATTTCTTTTTTGTTTTAATCTGATTAATCAGTTCTTCCCCTCCTACAATTTGAGCTCCGGCTTGCTTGGCCTCATCTGCTTGTTTACCCTCAGCAAAAACCGCTATCCTTTTAGTCTTACCTAAACCTTCCGGCAAAATAAAAGAACCTCGCACAATCTGCGAAGCTTGTTTAGGTTCAATACCCAATTTGATATGAACCTCGATTGAGGAGTCAAATTTCTCTGAAGCCAGTTCCTTTACCAGCTTGACGGCTTCCTCCCTGCTGTACACTTTGTTTTTGTCAATTTGCTCAACGTTCGAGCGAAAACGTTTACTTTTTTTTGGCATACTGCCTCCTTGTGGTCCGAGCCTCCGCCAAAAAGACGGAGTCCCACTTAATTTTTAGATGTAGATACATTATAAAGTCCTCTTACCAACAAGTCAACTGCTAACTAGACCCCGTCAATTTACCCAAAATTTGGATGAACAAATAAGGTGTTCACCAAAAAAA
The DNA here is from genome assembly GCA_048633705.1 of Pirellulales bacterium. GTDB lineage: Bacteria > Patescibacteriota > Patescibacteriia > JBDRGY01 > JBDRGY01 > JBDRGY01. The sequence continues at coordinate 314 of JAIWBS010000096.1, read as the reverse complement.
GGACTCACCTATCAAGCCCTTTTTTATCTAATCATTTTTATAATTATTATTCAACCGTAATCCCCATCTGTCTAGCCGTCCCCTCTACAATCTTCATCGCTCCTTCGATATCTTTAGCATTCAAATCAGGCATCTTCTTTTCAGCGATTTCTTTAACTTGCGCTTTGGTTACTTTGCCCACATTTTCTTTCAAAGGTGAACCTGATCCTTTTTGCAAATTTGCCGCTTTTTTCAACAAGACAGCGGCTGGCGGGGTTTTTAGAATATAAGTATAAGTCCGGTCTTCGTAAACCGTTATCTCCACCGGGGTTATG
>JAIWBS010000095.1:0-4509 GCA_048633705.1 Pirellulales bacterium | reverse complement strand
TATTTGGCCATTGCCTGCCGTAAGATTGATTGTCTTTTAGTACAATACAGTACAGATTATATTTTTGGCGGAAGAAAACCCAAAGGATACAATGAAAATGATAAACCTCACCCGATTAATACCTATGGGAAATCTAAATTGTACGGCGAGAAGATGTTAAAAAAATACGGCAAAGATTATTATATTATCCGCACTTCATGGTTATATGGCAAGAATGGCCGTAACTTTGTTGATGCTATCTGTGAGATGTCCCCCAAGCGATTTGAAATAAAAGTGGTTAATGACCAATTTGGTAAACCAACTTATGCCCGTGACTTAGCTAACCGAACCAAAGAAATCATAGACAAAAAATTAGCCTTTGGTATTTATCACCTGACCAACGAAGGAGTTACTACTTGGTATAAACTGGCTAAAGAAGTATGTCGCATCAAACGGTTTAAAACGAGAATTTTACCCATAACCTCTTTTGAAATTCCCAGACCAGCCAAAAGACCGACTTACTCGATATTAATTAATACCAAAATTAAAAAGAGCCGGAATTGGCACAAAGCCCTGATTGAGTATTTAAAAACTAATGGATAGTTAACTTTACTAAATTATAAGTAGCGACTTTTGTTGGCATCATCTCTATAAAATAGAGATGATTTTTGTTTGGCATAAATAGTTCAGTAATTGATCCTAGCGATTCAACGTTATCAATCTGCCAAATATCTTGAATTTGGCGATTCCGTGAATCAAATTCAATTGCCTTAATCGTATTTTCATTAGCAAATAAAGCGTACTGGAAACCATCGAATAAAACGGCATCTTCTATATTGCTGGTCAAGCGGGTTAATAAATAACTTTTCTGTTGTTTTATGTCCCAAACCCATAATTCGTGCCAGTCGGATAGCAAGACATATCTCTGATTATCAGACACAAACCCACGAAAGGCAAGCGGAATTTGTTCCAAAATAGTCTTGGTTTCAGTTTGGAAAATATTAGTTCGTTTATTGTCGATGTCGTTCAAAAATAAAAGCCCCAGATCAAACCGTTGCGGCAAGAAAGATATATTGGAGCTGTCGGGAATCTGTACTATTTCTTCAATTGGCCGGTTAGTCCAATCATCTAAATACAGAGTAACTCCGGATGAATCCTGGCCCAGAATATATAAGTCATCGTCTCTTGGAAGGTAATCCAGGATCGTAAAGTCAAATATTTTAGTTGAGGAAAGACTGTTGTCTCGGTTGGCCAAGCGGTGAATCTGCCGATTGCTGACAAAATAGATTGATGAATCATTATTTAAATCCCATTTAAGGTTTGATAAAGTAGCATACGGGTTTGAAGAAGGCAGCTTGTTTACCTGATCCAGCTGGTTAATTTCTACGATAAAATACTGGGGAATGTCACCTGAGGTAGTAATTAAAACCCGAGTGTCATTGGCTGACCAACTGAAATTTTTAATATTGAAATATTGGCCCAAATTAATTTCGTCCATTTCTTCAGATAAACCGCCAACCCAAATTTTTCCGTTTGTATCCTGATAGGCTATTTTGGTTTTGTCGTTGCTGATGGCATAATTGAGAAACCTTTCCAGTAGGACTTCAGACGACTGATTTTCCTTAAATAGAGTAATGTCCTCGTAGATGGTTGTCTGGGCAGCCAACACTTCAACTTCTTTTTGCCAAGGTAGATAACCTTCTTTGCTGACTTTGATTGAATAGAAACCAGGTTTTAGGTTCTGAATCAAATCGTCAGTTTTACCCACTAATTCATCGTTAAGAAAAATATCGGCCCGACCCGGCTCACTATCCAGCTTAACTGCCCCGATTTTGTAAAAAGTCTGCCTGGGCCAATCGTAGCGATAGCCTAAGGCGTATAAAAAAATTATCGGAGTTAATATCAAAAAAATGCCGATAAATGTCGAATAGTAGATTCTCCGATGTTTTAGTTTCATTTTGACAAAAGGCTAATTTACCATTAGAATTCAAATATAAAAATCAACTGGTTACATTTTACCACAATTAGGAAAAAACAAGCATGGATAAATTCATCATTACAGGCCAAAAATCATTAGCTGGTGAGATTTCCGTATCTGGGGCTAAAAACAGTGCCCTAAAGCTCTTAGCGGCCAGTCTTTTGACAACTAAGCCTGTTACAATAGACAACGTACCGGATATTGCTGATGTAGGCGTGATGCTGGAGATTTTAGAAGATTTAGGTGCTAAAGTCGAAAAAGAGAAAAAACATAGTTTTACTATTGATTGTTCCAATGTTAAAAAAACCCAGATTGATAGAAGGTTTGCAAAAAAATTAAGGACTTCAATTATGTTTGTGGCACCCTTGCTGGCTAGATTTGGCGAAGCAAAATTTCCTCATCCTGGCGGTTGTGTGATTGGCCAGCGGCCGATTGAAATGTTTTTGGCTGGCTATCAGAAATTTGGGTGTACGGTCAATGAAGAAGAAAAATATTATAATATCAAATGTCCGAAATTGAAGGGAACTAAGATTGTTTTCCCTTGGATGTCACATACTGTAACTGAAAGCATGATTATGGCTGCGGTTTTGGCAGAAGGTCAAACCATTCTGTTCAATGCCGCTTGTGAGCCTGAAGTAGAATCACTGGGACAATTTTTAAACAAGCTGGGAGCTGATGTTAAAGGCGCCGGCACCCATACAGTTGTTATTAATGGAGTTGCAGAGTTGGGGGGCGGTAGCTTTGAAGTAATTCCGGATCGAATTGAAGCCGGCACTTTTGCAATTTTAGGAGCCCTAGCAGCTGATCAACTGAAGATTACGAACTGCCAACCCAATCATTTGGAAGTCTTGTTAGCATTTTTGGAACGAGTAGGGGTGGCCTATCAAAGAGGGGATGATTTTTTAATAGTTAATAAGGCTAAAAGCTTGAAAGCGACCCAGTTAAGAACTCATGAGTATCCGGGATTTATTACGGATTTGCAGGCTCCGTTTACCGTGTTGCTTACTCAGGCTCAAGGCGTCAGTATGGTCCATGAGGTTATTTACGAAGGAAGATTGTTTTATACTGACAAGCTGATTAAAATGGGAGCCAAGATTACCATGTGTGACCCTCACCGAGTAATCATCGAAGGTCCAACTCCGCTTTTTGCCAACCAATTAGAAAGTCCAGATATTAGGGCTGGTATGGCCTTAATCATTGCTTCTTTGATTGCCGAAGGCCAGAGTGTTATAAGTAATATTTATCAGATAGACAGAGGTTATGAAAAAATAGCCGAGCGCCTATCGTCGATTGGCGCTGATATCAAGAGAACAGACTAAAATGCAGCCAAAGCAAAAAACTTCAAAGGCTTTATTTATTTACCTAGGAATTATCTTGATTTTGTTATCCTTTGTTTTTGGTTATTACTACGGGGTTAGTTTTGCTACCGAACGGCAAAACAATACCAATTCGGTTAATAGCATCATTGATTGGTTATCTAGTACATTGTTAAAAGAAGAGACTTCTTTTGATGTTTTTCGGGACGTTTGGCAATCGATTGACACCGATTATGTCTACGGTCCAGTTGATCAGCAAGAACTTGTTTACGGAATGATTTCAGGCTTGGTTGATTCTATCGGTGACCCTAATTCGATGTTTTTGGACCCTGAATCTGCCGAAATCTTTAATCAGGAAATATCCGGGAATTTTGAAGGAATCGGTGTTGAGATTTCAATAAAAAATGATAAATTGACAGTAGTTGCCCCCCTAGCAAATACTCCAGCCGATCATGCAGGTTTGAGAGCAGGGGATCATATAGCCAAAATTGATGGAGTGAACACCAAAGGTATACCTTTGGACATCGCAGTCTTTTTAATACGTGGTGAGAAGGATACTGAGGTTGTTCTGACTATTATCAGGGAAGACCTGCCCCCGCAGGATTTTGCCATAACCAGAGATAACATTAAGATGCAGAGCGTTGATTGGCAGATTAAAACTACCAGTCAAGGTAAAGAGGTGGGTTACATAGAAATATTCCGATTTAGTGATGATACTGAATCTCTATTTACCCAAGCGATAAACGAAATATTGATTGAATCTCCCGAAGGGATAATTCTAGATTTAAGAGATAACGCGGGGGGATATGTTGATGCCTCTTTGGCTGTCGCTTCTGAATTTGTTGAAGACGATGTAATATTTATCGAGGAAGACGCATCAGGACAGAGAGAGGAATATTATGATGATGCCCGTAGTCCCAAATTGGCTGACATCAAGACAGTAGTTTTGGTCAATATGGGTTCTGCTTCAGCTTCAGAAATCGTGGCTGGAGCATTATCTGATAACAATTTAGCGGAGCTGGTTGGTGACATTACTTTTGGCAAAGGCAGTGTTCAGGATTTGGAGCAATATGCCGATGGATCGATGTTAAAACTGACTATTGGCAAATGGCTTACTCCATCGGGGTCTTCGATTGACGAGCAGGGAATTACCCCTGATTACCTTGTAGAGTTGACTGAAGAAGATTACAATAATGACAGAGATCCCCAACTGGATAAAGCTTATCAGCTAATCGA
>JAIWBS010000094.1:0-2461 GCA_048633705.1 Pirellulales bacterium | reverse complement strand
GCCAAGCAGTTGGAGCAGTTGATCAAACACGGCCGGGTGATCAAAGTGCAGCATCTTACCCTCCTAGTTGGATGAAGAAAGAGCATCGGTTTATTAACTTAACAAAAAATTGTTATTTTGACAAGTCTTTATGCCTTGTTTTATGATAGAAATATGAAAAGAAAGGTTTTATTAATCATAACTGTTGTGTTGATTGTCTTGGTGGTGTTTTTTGGGTTACGTTTGATCGCCGGGGATGAAGACACCTGGATTTGCGTAAATGGAGAATGGGTCAAACACGGTGTTCCCTCGGCTCCCATGCCCAATACCCCGTGCAACAATTAAGAAAGAAAAAGCCGCGATTTGCTAATAGCAGAACCGCGGCCGGAAGTAGTTAGTGGCTAGGGAGCCACTTTTTCTGATTCCTGGGAATGAAAGATCGACAGGCCTTCAAACAGAGATATGCTCTTTCCCTCTGACCGGCTTAACGCCATCGGGCAGTGGCCAGCAAACTTCAAACCAACAGCGGTGGCAGCCTTTAAACTGCTGTCCTTCCACCAGCTTCAATATTTTCCCACAGTTACCACAGAAGTGCAGCCCATCTTGTGTGGCTACACCCCGCACGCCCACTGGGACAAATCCAGCGGGAATCAGCCAGCAAATGGTAAAGCCACAAGGCTTACATCCCCCATACCGTTGTCCGGCTTTCAGAACAAAAGTATCCCCGCAGCAACCGCAGATGAAGTTGCCAGAACAGGGGGCGGTATGGTTCCTCTCTGAGCTGACACCCACTCTAATAAGAGGTATTTTCATTACTTCCCCCTTGGCGCTTAACGCCAGCCGGTAACCCTATGTTATGTACAGTCTGTTATCTTATTAAATTATTGGTTTATTTGTCAACCCTGCACCAACCTGGTGCAGGGTCAAATAAATAATCGCCATAAAAGCACATTTTTGGTAAAATGTATTCATGATAAAGCCAAGAAAGTCACTTAGAACCGGTTTAAGTTTTGGCCTGACTTCTGGGGTGATAACTACTCTTGGTTTAATGGTCGGTCTCAATTCCGGTACTAATTCCAAACTGGCTGTGGTTGGCGGGATTTTGATTATTGCAATTGCTGATTCGCTGTCGGATGCTTTAGGAATTCACGTTTCCGAAGAAGCGGAAAACACCCATACCCATAAAGAAATCTGGGAATCAACCATTGCCACGTTTTTAGCCAAGTTTTTTTCTGCTCTGATTTTCATAATCCCGGTCTTATTATTCGAGCTGACAATAGCGATAATAGTTTCCGGGGTCTGGGGATTCTTAGTGGTCGGTTTTCTAAGCTATAAAATAGGCAAGTTTCAAAAGACTTCTATTTGGAAAGTAATAAGTGAACATTTACTGATTCTGACAGCAGTAATAATTATTACTCACTACCTGGGCGATTGGGTAGCCAAGTTCTTCAATTAATATGAAAATAAAAGCAATTTTTTTAGATTGTGACGGGGTTTTGCTCAAACGAACCCCTTATTTAAGCACCCGTTACTCAAAACAATACGGTGTACCAATGCCAATAATGATGCGCTTTTTCAATAATGAGTTTCAAGATTGCACTATAGGTAAAGCAGATTTAAGGCAAGAATTAAAAAAGTATTTGAAACTTTGGAAATGGAATAAATCAGTGGATCAATTGCTCAACTATTGGTTTAAAATAGAAAATGAACCCGGGTTGATTAGAAAAGGGATGGTAAAAAAAATTAAACAGTGGAAACAGGCTGGCTTGGTCGTTTATTTAGTTACAGATAATGATAAGCACCGGGGGAATCATCTGATTAAAACTTATGGCTTGAGAAGGTTGTTCAAAAGCATATTTCTATCCTGGCAGATTGGTTGCCACAAAGCGGATAAGCGTTTCTGGAAACATGTTTTGTCCCAGACAAAATTTAATCCGGCGGAAATTATTTTCATTGATGATAATCCAAAAAATGTCCAAACCGCCAAGAAGTTGAAAATAAACGCTTTTCTTTTTCAAAAAATGGCCGATTTAAAGAAGGTAAAGATTTGACTTAAATAAAAAATGAAAGAAAAGTAAAGGAATTAGCGTATTAATATAAACAGTAAAAACCGCCAATGGTAAAATCCGAAGAATGTCAGGCAAAATCCGACGAGGAATTAGTCAAACTGGCTTTAGCTGATCAGAACTGGTTTTTGTGTTTGGTGCAAAAGTACGAAGAAAAACTGGCCCGTTATATTAGGCGGATATCCGGTCTCAATCAACACGATATCGAAGATGTCTTGCAGGAAGTTTTTATCAAAGTTTACCAGAATCTTAATGGCTTTGATCCGGAATTAAAATTCTCTTCCTGGAGTTACCGTATTTGCCACAATACTACGATTAGTCATTTTAGAAAGAGACAAGCCCGGCCCGATATGATTTTAGGTGAGGAAGGGGAGAAGTTATTGCTGCGTATACCGGAAGATAGTGATTTGCATCTT
>JAIWBS010000093.1:0-3066 GCA_048633705.1 Pirellulales bacterium | reverse complement strand
TTACCAAATGGGGGTACGGGATGTCTTCGGTAAGGTTTATCTGTGGTACCCTGGAGGTACATAAAGAGTTAGAGAAGAAAATAGCCGAGTTTTTAAAAATGGATGAAGCGGTTTTGTATTCATCCTGTTTTGATGCCAATGCCGGTTTGTTCGAAACTTTATTGGGAAAAAATGATGCAGTTTTATCTGATAAATTGAATCACGCCTCGATCATTGACGGCATCAGGTTATCCAAAGCCGAGCGATTTGTTTTTGAACATCTGGATATGGACAGTTTGAAAGCCAAGCTTAAAGAGGCTACTGAAAAAAATCTTGGCACCAAGCTGATTTGTACTGATGGAGTCTTTTCTATGGATGGTGACCTGGCCAACCTAAAAGGAATTTGTGACCTGGCCGATAAATATGAAGCCTTGGTTATGGTCGACGATTCACATGCTACGGGCTTTGTCGGTGAATCCGGCCGAGGTACACCCGAGGAATGCGGGGTGGAGGATCGGATTGATATTATAACTTCCACATTGGGCAAAGCTCTAGGCGGTGCTTCGGGCGGTTTTACCGCTTGCCGCAAAGAAATTGCCGATATTCTAAGACAGCGTTCCAGGCCTTATTTGTTTTCCAACACCTTGGCTCCGGTGATCGCATGCGGTTCTCTAAAGGCCCTGGAATTGGTTTCTCAATCTAAAGATCTAATCGGTAAATTGAAAGAAAATACTGAGTATTTCCGTGAGAAAATGACCGAGGCCGGTTTTGCCATAAGGCCGGGTAATCATCCGATTGTACCGATTATGTTAAAAGAAGCCAAATTAGCGGTCGATATGTCTTCGGATTTACTTGGTGAAGGAATTTACGCTATTGGCTTTAGCTTCCCGGTTGTACCAAAAGGGGCAGCCAGAATTAGAGTTCAGATTTCAGCTGCTCACGAGAAGGAGGATTTAGACAAAGCGATAGCCGCTTTTATCAAGATAGGGAAAAAATATAAAGTAATATAATATGAACAATAAACAAATATTTTTTATTTCCCTAGTTATTGCTGGGTTGATGGTTCTGGGATTATTTTTTTATTATTATTACGGAACCCCCAGTACCCAAAGAAAATTAGCAGAAACAAAGAGATTGGATACATTCTGCATGTATGATAATCAATGTACTGAAGGTTATAGCTGTTATAATTCCTTTCAGTGTATCAAAGATGAAAAAGGTTACCCAGTTTGTGAGGAGCTAGGTGGTGATAGCAAGTGCCATAAAGAATGTTTTACTAACGATGATTGCCTGGTTAATCAGACTTGTCAGGAATTCGAAATTTGGCAGGGGTATTATATGGACACCAAACAGATTTGCCTTTAATTGAGTGCCAATGATGACTGTCAAAATGATCTAACAACCAATGATAGGTACAATACTACTTTGGATTCTTATAATCATATTGCTACTGCTGGGTCTAGTGGGAATTATCCTGCCCTTTTTACCTGGAGTCCCCCTGATTTTTATAGGTAGTTTTATCTATGCCATGGCTACTGATTTTAGGGAGATTACCGCTAATACGATAATATTATTTTTTGCTTTGACTATTTTATGTTTAGTTTTAGATTATGTTAGTGGTTTAATCGGGGCCAAGAAATTCGGGGCGACTAAATTGGGGATTCTGGGCGCATTATTGGGGATGATAGTCGGTCTTATTGCATTTGGTTTACCGGGAATTATCATCGGTAGTTTTCTGGGAGCAGTCATTTTGGAAATTCTGGGTGGTCAGAAGCGGGACCAAGCAATAAAAATTGGGATTGGTACCTTGGTGGGGTTTTTGGCTGGCACATTATTTAAATTCATCATTGGTTTCTTTATGATAGGAGCATTTATTTATCAACTTATTTTTTAATATGAAAATATCCAGAATAATCAAAGTCGTAATTCTTCTTATCATTATTGCTTTCTGTTCTACTTTTGTCGTTTTCCGGTATTTTGGCAACAAAGATGTTGATAACTGGTTCAATGAAGGGTTGCGTGGTTATGTTACCAGATTTCCTACGATGAGGAGTATGTATGGATTACATTGGGATGGTGATGCTAAGTCGGACTATTTGTCTAATAAGAAATACAAAAGTTTAATGGTGGAGATTGACGGAACCGACCGGTGTCGGTCTGTCTTATCCAATAATCAGGAATTACTGGTTAACGAAATTTCCAATTTGGTCCAAAAACCAGGGGGAGTGGAAATAGAAATAGGTAGTTTGGTAGATGATGATGAATTGATCTTTCTGGAGAGCAATGCTTTCGACAGAGCAATCAATAAAATAATAAATCGTTTACGGGGACATCGGACAAACGGTGATCAAGCCGTCTTTTACGTTTTGTGCATAGATTACCATCGGGATAATCCCAGCTGGTTGGCTAATACTTATCAAGAAGATTCTATGCTGTTATTTTATGACCGAGCCAACGAAATAGCCGGGAACAATTATGAGGCTTTATCTGTTTATTTAACCACTTCCTTATTGCATGAATTCGGTCATCAACTGGGCTTAGGTCATGTCAATGATCCTAATTGTATTATGGCAAATCGGGTAGAATACCTGGAAAGTGACAGCAAGTTTGATAAAATACCTCAGGATTTTTGCCAATTAAGTTTCGATAGATTAGAAATTATCCGTCAAGCATATGAAGAAAAATAATCCAGCCGTAGTTTTTCTAATAGTGGCAGCTATTGGTTTGATTGCTGGATTGTTCTGGTACTTCAGTCAATCAGAAGAAGAGACGGTTCTAGGCAGTGAGGGGACGATTATACTTCCCGTTCCTGTAACTTTTAGCCAGTATTCCCTGGAAGAAGCACTTGCTCAAAGAAAGTCAGTACGCAGTTTTAAGGAAGATGGGATTACTCTAATTGATATTTCTCAACTGTTGTGGGCTGGGCAGGGTGTCTCTCACGATGATAAAAGAACTGCACCTTCAGCTGGTGCCTTATATCCTATGGAGCTTTATTTGACCGGCCAAATTGGAGATAATGTTGGCACTTACCATTATTCTCCCGAAAATCATTGTTTAGATAAAGTAAATTCAGATGATTTGAGAGAT
>JAIWBS010000092.1:0-2200 GCA_048633705.1 Pirellulales bacterium | reverse complement strand
TTGCAAATTTTATCAATTGTGGCTGTAATAAAGATTGGAGGAACCACCCAAGAAGAGGCTATGGAGTCACTTTACGGTATTACCCTTAAACGACTAAAAAAACTATGAAATATATAGATCTCCATTTTCATTCTTACTATTCTGATGGTCAGTTGTCCCCCCAGGCCATTTTGCAAAAGGCCAAGCAAGCCGGTAACTACATCGTCTCTTTAACCGACCACAATGGAATCTCAGGGATAGAATCAGCTGCCCAAACTGCCCGCAAGCTAAAAATGAAACTAATTACCGGTATTGAATTTTATTGCGTCTATAAAACAAAACGTATCCATATCTTGGGCTATAACTTCAATTTAGATCATCCAGCTCTCGGAAAAATTATCGAGGGTGCTCAGGCCAAACACCGACAAAGAGTAGTCAATATTTTAGCTAAAGCCGAAAAAATGGGGTTTATTATTGATCATAAAAAAATTAATAAGGCCAAGTCAGTTTATCTAGGCTGGGATGTGATCGTTGAGACTATCCGGTCAAATCGCCGAAATCAAAAGAAAATTAATAAAGACTTGGGAAATCAGACTGACCTATTGGCCGTAATTGGTCACTATTTCTCTTACGGAAAACCTGGTTTTGTTAAACCGGTTGACTGGCCGGCTCCTAAATTTATTGAAGCCGTTAAAAAAGCCGGCGGTGTCGCTATTTTAGCCCACCCCGGCCAGCAATTGCGTTGGAAAGAGGATTATTTAATACTGGAACTTAAAAAACACGGGATTTCCGGCATTGAGGTATTCACCCCTTATCACAATTGGCATCAGATGATTCATTATCAGAGGCTTGCTTATGACCACAAACTGATTACAACCGGCGGAACTGATTATCATGGCGACATCTTAGATAAAAAGCTACAATTGAAAAAACAGTGGGATTATTTTTCCATTCCTGATAAGATATATAAAAATGGGTTGGGAAAACTAATAAATAAAATCAAATGAGAGAAATCCCCATAGTACCGCCGGAAGAGATCGAACCTGATCGTTTAAAAACTGATGAACAATTCACGCCAGAAAGACAAGAACAAAGGGATAGGATTACTAAAAAGATATTCGAACATTGGCGAGGTGATTTACATACTCATTCAGTTGCCAGTTCCAGAGAAAGCTGGGGATATGCCGAGGGAGTCTATTCGGAAAGAGAGATTGTAAAATATTATGAAAAGTTGGGCTTGGAGTTTGTAGCTTTTGCTGAACATGCCACCAAGCCCGGTGAACCACACCAGGCAGAAATTAATGATCGGGTCTCTCAAGCATTTTTAGAACAAATTGAAAGGATTGAGGGATTAAACCGAGAATCAGAAGTAAAGGTGGCTGCCCTGGCATCAGCCGAATCTAATATTATGTTCGATAACCAGGGAAAACCAGTTATTGATCTGCCTGACAAAGTCTTAGAGAAACTCGATATCGTGATCGCTTCCCGTCATGGTATTAAAGATGAAAAAGATATCAATGCTATCAGAGAATCGCTTCTTATGGCCGCTGATAATCCACATGTTGATATAATTGGGCATCCTGATCGTTACATAAGACTAGAGGGTGGTGTTATGGATAAAGACAAACCGTGTACTCCGGAAAAATATTGGGAAACTTGGGATGAAATTTTAGAGGCAATTGCTAAAAACGGAAAAGCTTTTGAAATAAATTTAAACAATCCCCCTTCTGATCAATTAGTAGCTCGAGCAGCTCAAAAAGAGCTAAAATTCGTCTTAAACTTTGATGCTCATGATTTCGAGCAATACGGTAAATCAGGCACAAAAGCCAAACAAATCTGGGCCAAAGGAGAGGCAAAACCGGCTGACATTGACGCCCTGGCTAGCTATAAAGAGAGCCGACTGCAATCCGGTCCAGGCTATAAAGCCATTCGTCGTTTGATGCTCTATATTAAGAACTTAGAAAGTTTAGGCGTAGATAAAAGCCGAATCGTCAACTCTTCCCGCGACAGACTATTGGAATTTCTGACCGAGGAAAGAGGTAAAAAAACTGATAATTTAGAACTCTTAAAGGAAAAATTCAATCATGAATAAACCAAAATACAAAATCCTATTTGCTTCATCCGAACTGACCCCCATTGCAAAAGTGGGGGGCTTGGGCGATGTGGCTGGTGCTTTACCCATTGCTCTAAAAACACTCGAACAGGACATAAGGGTAATTAT
>JAIWBS010000091.1:0-7920 GCA_048633705.1 Pirellulales bacterium | reverse complement strand
TTTCATTCAAGAAGTCAATGTCAATCGGCATACAGATAGTAGCGTTGGATTGTAGCTGTTCCACTACTTGCTGGTTAGGGTCAAGTAATTCGAAATCCCAAGTGTACTTCAGAGGTTCATCGGTCGAAGTAATCCAGAGGTTAGTGCCAGGAGTACCCATAAACTGATAATTACCCTCTTCACTGCCAGCCGCATTAGCCGGCAATTCGACAGAAGTGCCATCAGCCATAGTAAAGACGTTTTGCTGAGAAGCGGAAAAGCTTTGATTGAATGGTTCAGGAATGGTGTAGGACTCCTCAGTCATACTGAAGGACAGCGATTTGTCGTCGCCGGTGGCTACAACTACCCGTTGCTCTTCAGATCGGTAGAATTTATTGGTTTCCGGATCCATGGTGTCGCAACCAATAAACCAAGTGCCAGAGGTTAGGGGAATTCTAGCTGGCTGACCATCAAAGATGTCTCGACCGGAATGGCCGCCTTCTGGGTTCCAAGCGTGACACCAGCCAAACATCGGTGATGAGCCGCTAGGTAGAGTAGCCGAGGCAGTGATAAACGCATCAGCTTGTCGATATCTTAAGGTAATACCAGTAGCTGGGGAAGTGGAAGTAACAGTTACTTGTTGTTCACGAGGAGGCATGAAGTCATTTTGGAATTCAGGAGGTGTACCGGAATGCAGATTGTAAGTGCCAGAGACAATTCTAAGCATAAAGGTACCATCTGCTCTGGTTTCGGTACCAGTATGGAAAACCTTGCCGCCCTCAAAATCACCTTTGACCTTGTCTTCCATCTCCTGCCAGTTGTCAGCACCGACCCAGATGTGACCCATAGGATTGCCATCGGGATCTAGCGCTTTGCCGGAAATGTAAGTGTCAGCCCTAAAGGCGGTGATAATCTTGGTTACCTCGGAATTGGCCGGTACTCTAAGTGCATCATCTGGTTCAGGATGGGTCTCCACAAATTCCGATTCACCCTTATGCATGCCCCAGACATGGAAGCCGACCATATAAATCTTGTCAGTTCCACCTAAGACATTGATGCGGTAACTGCCGTCATCACTGAGCTTACCCGGTCGCCATTCCCAGTTTCCGCCAGCTTCTATCGCAAATACTTCAGCTTGATTACCCATATTTTTTACGATATTGCCCTTTTGGTCTTTGATCCAACCAATAATAGCTGAATCAGGTTCCAATAAGGTAAGATTGACTTGGGCAGTTTGACCGATTGCAACAGTTACTTCCTGCTCCTCTTCTAACAGATAAGAACTCTCTGGAGGGTTGTGGATACCACAGATGTAGGTAAAACCACCGATTAGGGGAATGTTGGCTGCACCTTGCTGCATACCGCTACCAAATTCGTTACCAGGGCCCCAACCATAGCCTTTTTTACGGCAGAAAGCCCAACCCCAAGTGTCTTCAGTGATAGAATTGCCGTTCTTATCTACTGACTGAACGCGGACTGTAGCATCAGCCTCTTGGACGTTTATTACCATTCCGGTGACTGTTTCATTGTCACCGATTACCACGCTGAGCATTTGGCTGTCAGCGGGAATATAAGTGGTGGTTTGATTTTCGTCTCGGCGATAAGTATCAACATTAAATTCCCATTCGCCAGCCGATACCCAGAAAGTGAATTTACCGTTGGCATCACTTTGAGTATTACCCCAACCATGACCTTCTCTTTTCCAGGTATTCAGCCAAACCCCTTCTACACCGGCTCCGGTATTCTTATTTTTGACCGTGCCAGTGACCTTAGAGGTCTTTTGTTTCATGGTGACATTGATGGTTTTGGTTTCTCCTACGCCGACTGTGACATCAACTTCATCAGAATAATATCTGGCTAGATCGGGATTCTGGTCGTCAGGATGAACAGATACTTTATAACTACCGGCCATCACATTAGCTTCGAATTGACCGTTCCATAGACCACTGCCGTTGCCGCCCATGTGGCCTGATCTTATATCAACAAACCCACCGGGTAGGAGATTACCGTCGGGCAGCTTAACAGTTCCTTTTATTTTTGCGTTAGTTTTCTGAACAGTTAAATTGACAGTTTTGGTTTCTACTGAGCTGTCATTGGCAAAACTTACCTGTTGGGGTGGTTGATTGTAATTCCAGTTACAGTTTAATGGTTGATTATTTTGATGATCCCAACCGCAGTTAAGCATTACTTCCCAATTACCGCCTGATACACTGAATTGGGCTAACCCATTGGCATCTACTTCTGATCCTGACCCCCCGCCACCGTCTCTTTTATGAGCATTAACCTGGGCAGTAGTACAGGGGTTGCCGTTATCATATTTGACATAGGCCTTGATAGTTTTAACTGCAGCGACCATGGTGAAATTTTTGTTCAAGGTGGAGCCTGCATAATTAACAGTAATTGGATCCGGAGAAATAATATCAGTGTTTTCCCAAGGAGCATGGGCTTCCATCATGTACTCACCATTGTTTAAATCACCAATTAAAGCATATTGTCCATTCTGATCAGTGTTGGAACCAAAATCGACACTCCAATCCATGGAATGAAGGTGTACCCAGACATTTTGCATGGGGGTAGTGCCATCAGGTTGATAGACTGTACCAGTAACTATCTCAATAGCAGTAGCAGAAAGAGTTTGTTCAACAGTACTCAGTAGAGTAAGAGGAATCACTAAAGCTAAAATTGTCAGAGTACCGACTAAATATTTGGCTTTTTTCATGGTTATTTTCATAAGTTTTCTCCTTGTTTAATTAGTAGTTTTATTTCTTAGTAAAATATCAAAAAAGACTGCTTAAGCAGTCATTGTTTTATCTTTAATTAAAAAGCGCTCAAAGCTGAGCCAATTGATTTTTGCTTTTTCCCCCGAATAAAACAAAAATTTGTAGGTTAATTATTTGATTTCTTACCTACATTATAGCGCATTTTTGCGAAAAGGTCAACCCCATTAGAAATTTAACACGGAGTTGACCTTTTTTAATTATACTTCAGAGACCACCGGCAGAACCATTGGTCTTCTTTGGGTTTTGGTAAAGAGAAATTGACCGATATCGTCTCTTAATCGATTTCTGATATAAGTCCAATTAGTAGTAGTTCCTTGAGCGTGCTTATTGATAATTTCCCTGGCTCTTTTCTTTGCTTCTTGGATTAGTTGATCGGATCCTTTCATATAAACAAAACCGCGGGAAATAACATCAACATCGCGGGCCAGCTTACCGGTTTTTTTATCGATTACAGCAATAACTACAAACATGCCGTCGGCTGACATCATCTGGCGATCTCTTAGCACGACATGACCGACATCGCCAACCCCCAAGCCGTCAACCATTACGTAGTCAGTTGGCACTTTCTTTTTGGTCAAAACAGCTTTTTGCCTGTCGAATTCAATTACTTGTCCATTCTCTGCGACAAAAATGTTTTCTGGGGGAAGGCCCAATCCTTCAATTAGATCAGCGTGTATTTTCAACATGAAATAGTTGCCTTCTATGGGGATATAGTATTTAGGGTTGATTAGCCGGAACATCATTTTCAAATCTTCTTGTCTGGCGTGTCCGCCGGTGTGAACATCCATCATTTTATAATGAATTACTCTGGCACCTTGTTTGAATAAGGTGTCTTTGACACTCTGGACTGACCTTTCGTTTCCAGGTACTACCGAGGAAGAAAAGATTACCGTGTCATCTTTTTCCACTTTGATTTGACGGTGTTCTTTATTGGCAATTCTCATCAAAACAGCATTGTCTTCTCCTTGGGCCCCGGTACACATGATGGTAATTTTGTCATTGGGAAAATCCCTCATTTGTTTGACCGAGATCAAAGTGTTTCTGTTTATTTTTAGATATCCCAGTTTGATAGCAATATCCACATTGGTTTTCATGCTATAGCCTTCGACAATTACTTTCCTGCCGTACTTTTCAGATAAAGTAATAACTTGCTGGATACGGGATAATAGTGAAGAAAAGGTAGCAGCAATAACCCGGCCTTCGGCTTTATCAAAAATACCATCTAGTGTTTCAAAGATAGTTTTTTCTGAAATGGAACTACCCTCTTGGTCGGCATTGGTACTGTCTACCATGGCAGCCAGAATTCCCCTTTCACCCAGTTTGGCAATTTTGGCAATATCAGCCGGAGGGTCATTGACCGGGCTGTGGTCAAATTTAAAATCACCGGTGTGCAGTATTCGCCCTATCGGTGTATCAATGTAAACTCCTAGGCAATCAGGAATATTATGATTGACATGAAAAAAGCCGACCTTAAGATTGCCTAATTTGAGAATGTCATTATGATTAATCGTTTGGATCTTGATTTTTTTGGAATGGTTGTAATCGGTCTGCCTTTTTTCAATAATGGCCCTAGTTAATCTAGCGGTATAGATAGTAGGCATGCCTAATCGGGGTATGAGATGAGGAATTCCGCCGATGTGGTCATAATGGCCATGGGTGATTATTATTCCTCTGATATTTTTTTCTTTGCCTTTGAGGTAAGAAATATCCGGAATAATATAATCAATCCCCGGCATATCTTCTTCCGGGAACTGCAATCCCATATCAATAATAATAATGTCGGAGCCGTATTCGACTATCATCATATTACGACCGACTTCTTCTAAACCGCCCAGAGCGATAATTTTCAACTTGGTTTTATCAGCTCTTTTCTTTTTTCCATTGTAGGTAAAGTTTTCTTTGGCGGTAGTTTTTTTTGCTTTTGTTTGTTTAGGTGTCATAATTTTTTAAAAGTAATAAGTAATAAGTAATAAGTAATGGGTAATGCGTAATATGAAGCAGATATTCTCGTTACCCGTTACGCATTACACGTTGCATATATTGGTGCCAGAGGTGGGACTTGAACCCACAAGCCTTGCGGCACACGGCTCTGAACCGTGCGTGTATACCAGTTTCACCACTCTGGCCAATTTAGCTTTGAACTATTAACCAAAAACTATGAACAATTTGTTCTAAGTCATTGGTTTTTTGTTCTGGGTTTTTATTGCCAGTCCCTTTTGGTCTTGATGTACCAGTTTTGGATATTGACAAAGCGATCAGAGGGAATAGTTATGTAAATCGATTCAATGCCTTTTACTTTTTTTGATACGCCGTAAGTGTAAAAAGGATTATAGAGAAAGATGGCTGGAATTTCATCGGCCAAGATGTTTTGAAACTCTTTATATTTACTACTTCGCTCCTCTACATTAGAGGTTTTTCTCGCTTCTTCCAGCAATTTGTCAGCGTCCTTATTTTTAAACAAAGCTAGATTAAGACCAGGATATTCAACTTGAGTGGAATGCCAAAAAGGATAGGGGTCAGGATCTGTACCAACAATTTCGCCAAATAGCAAAAGCTGATAGTTTCGGGGTCTTAATACTTCTTTTTCGACAATTTGATTATTCATCAAGTGTTTCTCGATTTTTATGCCAATTTTTTGCCACAGTGATTCGATAATTTCTGCTACTTTCATCTGTTCTGGCTGGTTAACAATGGTCAGGACAAATTCCAGTATCTGATCATCTTTTTTTCTGATTCTTTCCCCGTTTTCTTCTACTAATTCCCAGCCCTCTTCCTCTAGAATTTCTTGAGCTCGGATTGGGTCAAATTCGTATTTTTTGATATCCGGATGATAGCCGGGAAAACCAGGCAGAATCGGCCCGTGGATTATTTCTCCTTCATTACCCAATGCTTCATTAACAATTTTAGCTTTATCAATAGCTAGGGACATGGCTTCCTTTATCTTTGTTGACTGGAGGATTGGATTACTTTTTTGATTGAAGAAAATAGCGGTGTACTGAGGTAGACGCATAGAATGGAAATTGACAGAATTTTCTTTTTTGATTAAAGATTTGACTTCTCGGGGGATATAACTGATTCCTTCAATTCGGTTGTTATTATAGGCAGAGATGGCTGATTCAAAATCAGGATAGAAACTAAAGGATATTTCTTCCAAATAGGGCCGTTGATCATAATATTCTTCGTTTCGTTCTAAGGTATATAATTTTATATTACCTTGAGCGTCTCTGGATAACTGTTTGAATTTAAAGGGTCCGGTACCGATTGGTTTTTTATTATACTCAGTAAATTGGATGTTCATGGATGGAATCTCATTCCAGATATGAATAGGCAGGATACCAAATGTCAGACTGGACAAAAAGGGAGCAAACGGTTCATTTAGGGTTAAAGTGATGGTGTAGTCATCAACCCTTTCTATACCGACCCCGGCAAAGCTAGTGATGAGAGGACTGTTGTATTCAATGTCTTGAATGGCCTGGAGGGTAAAGATGACATCATCTACAGTAAAGTCTACTCCGTCATGCCATTTGACGTTTTGGCGCAGATGAAAGGTATAAGACTTCTGGTCTTCGCTGATTTCGTAATCAGTTGCCAGATCTGGCGCCAGTTTTTCACTCTCATCATTTTTTAATAAGCCAGAAAAAACTAAACTACTTATATCCATATCTACATCATTAACCTGGCTCAGGATGGGATTGATGTATTGAGGAGAGCCGATAAGACCTTCTACATACTTGCCGCCGCTTTTAGGAATTTGGATAACATGCTGTTGGTAAACACTAACAGCTAAGCCAGCAATAGCCAGCAATACAATAATTCCGGTAATTTTAACAATTTGCTTCTCAATAGTAGATAAATATTGGGGAATGAATTTCATTTGACTCCAGGAGGGCCAGCGACCCTTAGTCAAAGAGAAAACCAGTTCCTTGTCTAACGACATCTGTTTCTCAAGGAAATCCTTTTGGTCGTTATTGGATTTTTTCGAAGAATTACTCTTACCGAATAAGTTCACTGTATTTATCTACTGATTATTAGTAAACGAGAAAATTTACTAAACCTAGTCCCATAAAGAGTATAGCTAAAACGATAGTAGAAATTAAAAGAAATTTTTCCGCACCCCGTTTAGTACGGTAAACATTGCCTTCACCGCCAAAAACTCCGCCTAGGCCGGTTCCCCGGCTTTGCATGATTATGACGGTAATTAATAACGCAGATATAACAATCTGTCCAATGTATAGGTATTGTTGCATATCAAAATGAAATGAAAATCAAGTATTAACTAGTCTAGCATAGGTTAAAAGAACTGTCAATCGGCTAAGCGGTCGATTATATTTTCAGCTAATTTCTGACCTATTAAATTAACCAGTACGGCTCTATCGGTTTTTTTGATACTTTTTAGTGAGCCAAATTGCTTTTTTAACAGCTTGGTTTTTTTAGGTCCCAAGCCGGGGATACTATCTAACTCTGATTTGATAATTTTCTTGCCATGTTTTTGTTGATAAAAACCGGTGGCAAAACGATGAGCCTCATCTCTGATTCTTTGGATTAAATAAAGAGAAGAGGAGTTTCTATTCAGGATGAAGGGTTTCGGGCGGCGGGGAATAAAAACTTCTTCCAATCTTTTGGCTAGGGCGATTACCGGAATTTTTTTATTGGCTTGATTGATAACAGCCAAAGCGGCATTGAGCTGCGGCTTGCCGCCGTCGATCAGAATTAGGTCAGGCTTGGGCCAGCCGTGTTTATGGGAAAAGCGTCTTTGCAGTACTTCTTTGATCATGCCCGGGTCATTGGCTGTGGTAAAAGTCTTGATGGCGAATTTACGGTATTGCGATTTATCTGGTTGACCTTGGCTAAAGACAATCATTGAACCGACTGCGTTTTGGCCTTGAATATTGGCGACATCATAAGCCTCGATTCTTTTTGGCACCTTAATTTTTAATTGTTTGGACAGTTCCTCTAGAGCTTTTTGATCCTCTTTCTGTCGTTTTCTGATAAAGGTATCTTTCTTGATCAGCCATTCTTGTGCGTTTTGTTGACTTAAGGCAATTAATTTTTTCTTGGTACCTTTTTGAGTAACGATAATTTTGGCTTTAGTCAACTGGTTAATTTCCGGCTGATCAATTTTATGGGTAACAATTATTTCCTTAGGATGATCAGTAAATTT
>JAIWBS010000090.1:0-2044 GCA_048633705.1 Pirellulales bacterium | reverse complement strand
AAAGCCCTGGAAGAAAAAGGAATCGGCCGTCCTTCAACTTACGTCCCTACTATTTCCACTATCCAGAGTAGAAATTATGTGACCAAGGAAGATCGCCGACTCAAACCAGAAGATATTGGTATTCTCGTCAACAAAGTATTGGTCAATCATTTCCCGGAAATTGTTGATTATAAATTTACTGCTCACCTAGAAGATGACCTGGACCAAATTGCCCAAGGCAAAATGAAATGGGTGGCAGCTATTAAAGAGTTTTATACACCTTTTAAGAAAAATTTAATCAAAAAGGAGGATGAAGTGGATAAAAAAGAATTAACTGAAGAAAAAACCGACGAGGTTTGCGAAAAATGCGGCAAGCCAATGGTGATAAAAATGGGCAGATTTGGTAAATTTTTAGCCTGTACCGGTTTTCCCGAATGCCGAAATACTAAACCAGTAGACGGTGACGGTAACAAGACGGAAGAGGAAAAAACTGATGAGGTTTGTGAAAAATGTGGCAGCCCAATGGCAATAAAGAGAGGGCGTTACGGCAAATTCCTTGGCTGTTCCAACTATCCTGACTGCAAAAACATCAAGAGCATAGTTAAGTCAACTGGCATCAAATGTCCGGAATGTAAAAAGGGTGAAATTGTCCAGCGAAGAAGTAAAAGGGGCCGAAACTTCTACGGCTGCGATCAATATCCTGATTGTAAATTTGCCTTGTGGTCCAAACCAACCGGCGAAAAGTGTGACAAGTGTGGTAGTTTAATGGTAATGGCTAAAGGCGGCACT
Organism: Pirellulales bacterium; assembly: GCA_048633705.1. GTDB lineage: Bacteria > Patescibacteriota > Patescibacteriia > JBDRGY01 > JBDRGY01 > JBDRGY01. The sequence goes on along the minus strand of JAIWBS010000090.1, from coordinate 1,276 downwards.
ACTGCTTGTAGCAATAAAGAGTGTAAATAGGCCAGGGACTCGGGATTGGGAATTGGGAACTGGGGTTTAATTAATGACCCTTAATCCGAATTCCAAATTCCTAATCCCTTTTTATTTTATTCTTTTTTTGCTAAACTTAAACCATGACTCTTCAAGACTTGCTAGACAAAGTAAAAACCTACAACCCCAAAGCTAATTTTGCCTTGATAAAAAAGGCTTTTTATTATGCCCAAGAAGCTCATGGCGATCAATTAAGGATCAGTGGCGAAGAGTGGATGCAACACCCCCTTAATACCGCTGATCGTTTAGCTGATTATGAACTTAATGAAAAAATTATTGCCTCTGCCCTCCTGCACGATGTGGTTGAAGATACGGATAGAACTATTCGGGATATCAAAAAGAATTTTGGCCGGGAAATCGCTAACTTGGTTAACAGCGTGACTAAAGTGACAGCCGTTAGCTACCAGGGGCAAACAAAATATTTAAAAAAATTGCAAAGGCTGTTTATTACTATTGCAGCTGATCCCCGAGTAGTTCTGATGAAATTTGCCGACCGACTGCATAATTTAAAAAGTTTGGATGTTTTACCCCGCCCGGATCGCCTGAGAATTGCTCGAGAAAGCCTGGAAATATTTGCTCCAATTGCTGATCGTTTAGGCTTGGGTGAAATTCGAGGAGAAATTGAAGACTTATCCTTTCAATTTTCTCATCCTCAGGAATACCGTTGGGTAAAGAAGATTGCTGAAGAACGCACTCAGAAAAAATTGTCTAATTTAAAAAAGCTGCAAAAAATTATTGAAAAAAAATTGAAAAAAGCTGGTATCAACGTCTCAGACATTCATCTTAGGTCCAAGCATTACTATTCGCTTTATCAGAAACTGCTCCGTCACAACTCAGACATCGACCGAATCTATGATTTAAATGTTATTAGAATTATTGTCGGTTCTGAAAAGGAGTGTTATTCGACCCTAGGCATAATCCATGACACGTGGCGCCCGATCAAAGGCCATATCAAAGATTATATTTCTCAACCCAAGGCCAACGGCTATCAATCTCTGCACACTACAGTTTTAACCAGGCCAGAAGTTATTGAATTTCAAATAAAAACTAACTCCATGCATAATCAAGCGGAAAAAGGTATAGCTTACTGGCTGGCTAAAAAGAAAAGACGGAAGATTGCTCAAATCCCCATCCTGAACGAAATTAAAAATCTGCGAAAAATTCAAGATCAAAAACGCTATCTGGACATCCTGAAATCAGATGTCTTCCAAAGACA
>JAIWBS010000089.1:0-3886 GCA_048633705.1 Pirellulales bacterium | reverse complement strand
CTGATAAAAAGTATTTAAATTCTATTTTGTTGAAACTATGTGCCAAGACTGGCCGAAGATTGCGTGCCCAAGATTTGGAAGCCAAACATATTTATGTCGGTTGGGCTTATGTATCAGGCGGAGGCATGTATAAGCATAAGAAACTGGCTAAACCCATTTTTGATACTAGGGATATTTTTAAGGCAGCGGCCGGTATCTTTAATTCTTTTAAGTTATTAGACAAAGTTGGCTTTCTGGCGATTTCAGTCAGTAATCTGATTCCCTTGCAGTCACAGATCTCTTTTTGGGAAGACGTTTTAAAACCCAAAAAAATTGCCAAAGCGATGGACCGGATTAATGACAAATACGGGGAATATTCTATTATCTATGGTTCCATGCAGGGCTTGGATAAAAATGCTCAGGATCGGATCGGTTTTAGGAAAAGCGAGCAGGTCAAGTTTTTGGATAGGGGAAAGTTAAGTTTTAAAGAAGAGTAGACGAAGTGGCGCCACTTCGTCTACCTGGTATAATAAACTAATGGAACGTCTAATTCAGGACAAAATTATTTTTCCAGAAATTATCTGGCAACGGCCGCAAAATATCCATAAACGACAGGCCGGCAAGGTTTTGATTATCGCCGGATCCAAAGGCATGTCCGGTGCCGGTTTATTAACGGCGGAAGCGGCTTTTCGGACAGGAATCGGTTTAGTGGTTTTTGGCTACCCGACCAATCTTAAAGAAGTTTACCGCCAGGTCTTGCCGGAAATGATGAGTTTAATTTTGCCGGAAACTCCGGCAGGTAGCTTATCGTTAAAGGCATTAGACGAAATAGTAAAAGGTTCAGAAGATGTAGACCTGGTGGTTTTGGGACCCGGCTTAACTAGAAATTCAGAAACAGTTTCTTTAATTCAACAGGTTGTTATTAAAATAGATAAACCATTAATAATAGATGCTGATGGTTTAAATGCGATCTCGGAAGGTAATCCGGAGGAAATATTTACCAGCCGACCTTGTTTAACGATTATTACTCCTCATTATGGGGAAATGGGTCGGCTGATTAAGATGCCCCCCAAAGAAATTGAGGACGACAAATATAAATTATCAGCTAGATATGCCAAAGAATGGAATTTGATATTAGTCTTAAAGGGGCATGAAACATTAATCACAGAACCGTCAGGGAAACAGGTAGTTAATCGATCTGGCGGGCCCGGTTTAGCTACGGCTGGTTCTGGTGATGTTTTGTCCGGTATTATTGGCACTTTATGTTCTCAAAATAAAGAAAAATTATTTGAAGCAACAGCCTCGGCGGTTTATTTGCACGGCTTAGCTGGTGATTTAGGGGAATCGGAAATCGGTGAACGTTCAGTAATGGCTACTGATGTAATAAATTATTTACCCAAAGCTTTAAAACAAGTCGAATCTCAACTTTAAACCTTATTAAAAAAGAAGAACTCCCCGTACTCGATAAATGAGTCGGGGAGTTAGATGCAGTCCCGAGCTAATTTGCCTGGGAACTGTTAGTCATGGGCTCTTCGGGGGTGACTAGGGCCAAGTAGCAGTGTGGTCTGATTGTCACTACTCGGTTTTTCTCGTCGACGACTGCGACAAACTTATTGTCCTTATCGACTTCCACCACGCGAATGTGGGGTTCTCCTTTCTCGAACAGGAGAGCTAGAGCAAACCGCTTGCTCCCTTCTTCCCAAATGTGACCAGTGGCTACGATGACGGAATCAGTCAGGTGTTTCCGGTGGTCGTCTGGCATGCTTGAGATATAGTCGGAAAGAGCGGCCAGATGTTCAATAGCCGCTGGAACTATAGGAACATTGCCAGCAATCGCCATTTCAGCCCTGGTGTGGGGGCCTTTTTTGATTGGGAAGTTCTTCTCCGTGACGCGGGGATCCTTCCGGTTAGGATCACCCAACCCTTTTAGCATTATCTGAGTAAAAGAGATATCACGGCGGATGTTGAGGGTGATCGTAGTGCGGCTCATGCCTTATTTACCTCCTCCTCCTCCAAATTGAGCCCATGGTCCGAAGTAGAAGGTGCTATTCCAATGTAGCACCGGCCAAACCCGTGTCAAGCAAGTCATAAACAGGGTTATCCCCAAACCCTTCTTGACTAATTTTTTGATTGCTGTAGTATAGGAAATCGCACCTTATAACGAAATGACCCCGGTTCTTGGCGCCAACGCGCAGAGAGGGTATAATCGCTAACGCGTCAGCCGCATAGGCATACACCCTATAAGTCGCCTGTCGCTAAAATCGGGTCATATTCGCCCCTCGTCGTCTTCGCCAACATCACAGTTTGGCTCCTTACGACGAGGGGCTATTTTTTTGAAAAATAATAGAAAAAGGAGTAAAATAAGATAAGCAATATATAAGAAAGGGGGTGAAAATATGGAAGAGAAATTAGTGGGTAAAATCTCACACTTTTTTAATAAGATTAGCGTTGGTATTATCGAATTGTCCGATGAATTAAAAACAGGAGATAAGATTCATATCAAGGGGCATTCCACTGATTTTGAACAGGAAGTAGCCTCCATCCAAGTTGAGCATCAGGATGTGCCGGAAGCCAAAAAAGGTGACAGTGTCGGAATCAAAGTTGATCAAGCAGTTAAGGAACACGACGAAGTATATAAAGTAGTTGAGTGAAATGATTTTAATTTACGTTGTTTGTGCTAACAAATTCGAAATAAATAAAATTGCCCGTGATATTTTATAAAAGCGTTTGGCGCCTTGCGCTAATATTTTTCCGATTAATTCCCCATGTTGGTGGAAAAAGAAGTTGGTGGAAGATAAATAAATAGTCCTTTTATTTTAGTCTTTTTAAAAATAAGTTTTCTATACTCCAGCCACTTTTTCTTTACCAGTTGATAGAGTTAATAAAAAATACAATCGATGGTTGAAAAAAAACATTACATCTTAATAACCACTTTTCTTCTGATTGGTTTTATATTGCCAGCCAAAGTTGAAGCAGTCAGGGAAATTACCGAACTGCCTGATTTAGATGTGACTTTTATTGCCAGATCACCGCGCTACGAAAAATATCACGTGGAAAAATTGATGAATAATCAATACGTATTAAAGCCGGGCACTGAATTGTTCCAGCGTTGGCCGGAAAAGGATGATCTGGTTACTTTTACTGCTCAAATTACCAACCAGGGAGAAGCCACCTCGGGCTCCTTTACTTTTAAGTGGTACTTGGACGGAGTTGAGGTTTTGTCCGGTACCAATTCCAATGTTAATCCCGGTTCTTATACCACCCAGGATTATATCTGGCGCTGGCAGGATGGTACCCACACCATTAAGTTTAAAGTTGATCCGGAAAATGCCGTTAAAGAAGTAACTAACCAGAATAATTTAATTGAAGAACGAACCAATTCCTTGGCTTTAAATTTTCACGTAGAAGAAAGTTTTTGTTCTAGCTTTGACCAAATTGCCAATAGTTTAGGATCTTATTCTTGTGAAGATTGGCTACAGCAGCAAATAGATGCTTTAAATGAGATGTTGGAAACTTCTGTATATGACACTGCTCCAACCGGGGCTAATATCCGAGTACGCATCGACAATATTTATATTCATCAAAACGGAGAAATTAACAGTTTAACTGGCACAGAAGACTGGTTATATGACGGCAGCTGGAATATTCCTTGGGATAATCAAGATGATGGATGTGCTGATCGAGGGATTTGGTGCGCTAATCAGGATTACGTTAATGCTTATGTAGATAGTGTGGACTGGAACATGCTGCGAAATATAGCCATGAGATTATTGGGTTTGGTTGATTTATCAAAACTATCTGTCTACAGCTCGGATGTCCATATTAGCCAAGCCGGTCCTTTGGTAGCTGGTACCGAGAAAATGCCAGAAGTTAAAGATGACTACGTTTATTCCAATGACACGGTTGG